>JAPLOC010000225.1 GCA_026692825.1 Planctomycetota bacterium
CGTGCCGGCCGGCGTTTCGGCCAGCGCACGGGAAGCCCAGACGACGGCGATTTACGGCGGCGAAGTGCTGGTTGGCGTCTGGCCGTGGGGCGAGTTGTGGCGTTACAGCCCCGACGCGAAGCGCTGGACCCTGATGCAGCGGATGTTCGACCATCCCACCCCCTCGGACACGATCGTGCACCCGTACGACGTCGAAAACGCCGCCAATCCGGTCCGCAATCAATGGGGTCAGCGCGTCACCAGCCTCGTGACCAGCGGCGACTCGCTGTTCGTCTCGACCTCGGCCAAAGACCCTTGCGCCTGGGATCCCGACCAGAATCCGTTCCTTGCTCCCGACAAATGGAAATCGTACGGCTCGGTCTATCGCCTCGAGATGCCCGGACATTTGGGGGCGAAGACCGCCTGGACGAACGGACCGACGAAACTCGATTTCACGATCAGCGGCGACGAGCTGTCGATCGCTCAGGACGGCAAGCAACTCGCGAAGTCGACCGTCGCCGGTCCGCTTGGCGAAAAGTTGCGCCGACTGTCGAAACTCAAGTCAATCCAATGGGGCGACGGCCTCTACGGCAAATTCAGCGGACGCAAGCTTGAGGGAAAGGTGCTTCAGTGAAATGGCGTTCCGTTGCGAGGCGACCGGGGATCGTCGTGAGCCGGTTGACCGTCCGTGGAATGAAGCCTGCCGGCACCGCCGTTCCATCTGTTGACTGACATTTGCCGGCTCGAAAGGCGGCCGCGGCAGCCAAGGCTGATCCTCCCCCTGCACAGCCGCCACGGGAGTTCACCATGAGAGTCTTGCGTCACGCTGTTCTCGCAGTCTGGTGTGCGACGGCGCCGGTGATTGCATCCATCGCCGAACCGGGCGAACCGTTCCGTCAGGTCGCCGACAATGTGCCGGAGCGGCATGAGCAGACACAAACTCGACCGCTTCCACGAACGGAGGTCGCAGGGGCGCTCGAACGATACGTCGCCAAGCTGGACGAAGTTGTCTTGCGGGAGGAGGCCAATCCGTGGCACAGCGAACATGACCTGACGTACTACTACATTACAACGCACACCAACGTGCTGAGAGCCGACCGCGAGACCGTGTTACTCACTCCGGAGCAGCGCCGAAAGAGTCTGGCGCAGGTTGTGCGCCTTGCCGATCGACTCGTGGAAACCGAGATGAGTCGGAACACCTGCGCGCGGCGCGTGCGCAGCAACAACGCGGACCATTTCCCGGGTCACCCAGTGAAGGGGTGGGGCTACGTTCGGTCTCGCAATTCAAAAACCTACGCGCAGACTCTTCCGCATTGCGACGTGAAGTTCATCGACAGCGACCTGACCGTCGACAAACGTGGCGACGTCGAAGTCCCCTTCATGCGGTACGCCTACAATGACGGGCACGCGGTACTTGGCCTGTTGTATGCGGAAGAAGCACTGCGGACGGAGGGAATCGAAACGACGCGACAAGCGCGATATCTTGCCACAGCGCGAGACGTCCTCGACGACTGGCTGACCAACCACAGTGGAACAATGCTCGACGAAGGGGGCGATCTCGAGGGGTTCTTTTACGAAGAGTTCCATGACGGATTCGCCTACCGCGGCCAGCAGCACCAAAGGCTCTACTGGGCGGTCAACTCCAATGCCATTCTGGGGCTGGCCTGCCTGGAGATGGCCGCGAGAAGCGACGAGGTCGCCTACGCGAAGCGGGCGGCACTCATCGCGAAGCAATGGAAGGAAAGAAGCGCCACAGTTGTGAACGGGGCTTATCAGTGGTTGTACGCAGTGGGTCTGCGCCGCAGTGACGAGTACGTCGAAGACAGCACGCACGCCGGAGTCGCCGTCCCCTTCCTGGCGAAGATGCGCTCGGCCCCGAGTTCCAACATCGACGGAGACGACGTCGCAGCAATTGCGAGGGCATTCGACGTCATTGCTCCTCCACCCGCCCGCACGCCGTTCTACTGGATGAACGGCGCCACGCCTGCGGGCGTGACCGTACAGCGCGAATCACTCTCGGAGTGGGGCGCTTTGACGCTGCCCCTTCGCGACAATTCGTACGAGCAGGCGTTGCGTTTCTCAGACGCGATTGAACTCGCGACCGGCAGAGAAGGATCGACCTACTATCTGCTGTTGCGCGACAGCTACCGAATCGCGGCACTGGCGAAGTGATTTCAGACGGGCGACTTGTTGCCGAACGGAACCCCGCGGATGGAGACGACCTCACCCTCCGTCAATTGGATTCGACGGACCGGTGGCACGGTCTTCACGGACACCGGGTGGTCGATATACTCGGCCCGTCGTTTGTACTTCTGCTGGGAGTCTGCATCATGCTGCGAAGGGTTTCCGCGCTGCCACAGTTCGTTTGCCTGGCGGTCTGGCTGTCGGCATTGAGTTCGCACGCCGTCGCACAAGGGCCGTTGGCGCAGCCCTGGCGGGAGGCCTATTCGGGAGCGAATTCCAATGGTCCGCAGGTGATCGGTCACTGGCGGTTTGACGAGGGGCACGTCACGCAGGACTCGGGGCCGCGCGGGTTGGCTGGCAGGCTGAATGGCGCGGTCGCCGTCGCAGGAGGGAAGTTTGGCGGCGGTCTCGAGTCGTTTCCCGGCGCGCCCGTCGAAGACAAGCAGCATGCGCTGATCGTGGCGAATCATCCCTCGCTGACACCTGCCGGAGCGTTTACCGCCGAAATGTGGCTCCAGGCGAAGCCGGAACTGGCGCAGGCCAGCCTGGTCTATCTGCTCGATAAAAAGTACGCGTCGCACAACGATTACCAGTGGTTGCTGGGAGTGCCGGAGAAGTCGGGCGCACGCCGGGTGATCGTCAATCTGGGGTTCGGCGCCGATTCCGAGAGTTTCGCGACCGACGCGATCGCGTTCGCCCCGGGAACGTGGCATCATCTGGCCTTCACCTATGACGGGGCGGGGATCGTTCGGTTCTATCGCGACGGTTCGACGATCGGGCAGNNNGACGCGCGGTGGCCGCTGGGTCGCATGACTTGAGCATCGGCGATCGAATCGGCAGCAGCTACGGCGGCTTCCCCGGATTCCTTGATGAAGTCTGTGTCAGCAACGGAGCGCTCGAATTCAGCCCGGCGTCGATGACGATGACCGCCGAACGGTTGACCTGGATCCGTCACGAGAAATCACCCGAGGTTCGGATCGCCGTCCGGAATCTGCAAAACACAACGTTGCGAAAGGCGACGCTGTCGCTGTCGGGGAATGCGCACGGTCTCGACGCGATCGAAGTTCCAAACCTCGAACCGGGCGAAACGCACCTGTTCACCAAGTGGTTCGATACGTCCCTGCGGCCCGACGACTATGAATTGCGGGCCCGGCTGACGGTCCCGGGCGATCCTCCGATTGCCTCCGACGAAGTCCTGCGTCTCAAACTGGTCGGGCGCCCCCTGCCCCACCGGATGCCGGTCATGATGTGGGGGATCGGCAGCCCGGCCGAATTCGCCCGCGAACTGCCCCGAATGCAGCAACTGGGGTTCAACCAGTGTCTCGGTTTCGGGGCCGATTATGACTCGATCTGGAAAGCGGGGAAGCCTCTCCCGGCCAATTCGCCCGAGACGATCGTCGCGACGAATCGCATGCTCGATGAGGCTCTCGCGAACGATTTTGGCATCGCGGCGACGCTGTACGCCGGCTACTTTCTGAAACAGCGCCCCGAACTGGCGCGCGTCGATCGCCAGGGAAAGCCGTACGCCCGGCACGACTGCAATGCGGCACTGTCCGGGTTGGCGGAGTTTTCGGAAAATGTCGGTGCCAGCGTGGCGCAAACCTACGGCAAGCATCCGGCACTGGTCGCGGCGCTGGTCAACAGCGAGGTACGCGACGATTCGGAAGTGAGCTTTTCGGAGTTCGATCGCGAACGCTATCGAGCATTCGCGGGGCGCGAAGTACCGGCCGAGGTCGTCACAAAGTGGGGGGTGACGTGGAAGACCATTCCGGACTTTCCCGCCGATCGAGTGATTCCCGAGGATCATCCGCTGCTGCAGTTTTATCGCTGGTTCTGGACGGTGGGCGACGGCTGGAACGACCTGCACACGGCGCTGCATCGCGGGCTGAAATCGACCGGACGCGACGACGTCTGGACGTGGTACGACCCGGCCATTCGCGTGCCGAGCATCGGGGGCAGCGGCGGGACGGTAGACGTACTCCCGAGCCCAGTCCGCTGCGTGTGGGTTATTACGCCGACGAAGTATTTGCGATGACGGCCGCGTCGCCGGTCAAGCAGCGCGTGATGAAGATGACGCAGCTCTTCTGGTATCGCTCGACGAGTGCCCCGCAGAATACGGGAGCGAATCACATCGCGTCGCCGTTCGACGATCATGATCCCGATGCGGCGTACATTTCGATCGCCCCAATGCACCTCCGCGGGGCATTCTGGTCGATGCTGTCGCGCCCTGTCAGCGGCCTGATGTACCACGGCTGGTCGTCGCTGGTTCCCACCGACGGGACGCACCCCTACAAGTACACGCAGCCCGATCTGCAGACCGAGTTCCGCCGACTGCACCACGACATTCTGGAACCGCTCGGCCCGACGCTGCTGCAGATTCCCGACCGGCCCAGCGACGTGGCGTATCTCGACAGCTTCACGGCGCAAATGTTCGCGCGGCGCGGCAGCTACGGTTACTCGCACGACGAGGCGTATCTCACCCTCCTGCACGCCCAGTTGCAACCTCAGGTGATTTTTGAAGAGACCCTGCTCAAGCAGGGGCTCAACGGCTTCAAGGTGCTGGTGCTGGTCGACTGCGACGTGCTGACGGCGTCGGTTGCGGCCCGCATTATCGAGTTTCAACAGCGCGGCGGCATTGTGATCGGCGATCCGAATCTGGCCCCCGCCATCAAGCCAGACATCGTCCTGCCGCGATTCACAAGGACGAAGAAGACCGCCGAAGATAAGGGGGCGATTCTCGCGAATGCGGCGAACCTGCGGATGGCTCTTGACGCTCGATATCAACGGTTCGCCAACTGTTCGAACCCCGAGATCGTGTCCCGAGTGCGTGCGAGCGGCGAGAGTGACTACATCTTCGTCGTGAACGACCACCGGGAGTTCGGCGCTTATGTCGGCCAGCATGGTCTGGTGATGGAAAACGGCTTGCCGAGTGACGGGACGATTGCTGTTCGTCGTCACGCGGGGCACGTGTACGATCTGCTGACCCATCGCAAGGTCGCTTCGGTCGCCAATGAGGAGGTCGTTACCTGGCCGGTGGAGCTGGGGCCGTGCGAAGGGGGCCTGTTTTTGGTGACACCGCGACCGATCGAGCGGTTGATCATCGCCGCCCCGGAAACCACGCAGTCTGGGTCGGCAGTCGACGTTGACATCTCCATCGCAGATTCGACCGGGACTCCTGTTTCCGCGGTAATTCCGCTGCGGGTCGAGATCACCGACTCCGCCGGGCGACTTGCCGAGTGGAGCGGCTTCTACGGAGCGGCGAACGGCACGCTGAAATTGAAACTCGATATCGCCAGCAACGACGCCCCCGGCGCATGGCAGATTCGGGTCCAGGAACTCGCCTCGGGGCTTATAGCCAGGCAGAGCGTGCGTGTGCGGACTGGAGGCATGTGACCGGTGCATTGTCCAGAGTGACTTGGAAAACTGTGGACAACCGCTTCGGGTCGCGGTAACATTCGGCTCGACAATTGTCGAACCAAGTGTGCCGTCCTTTTGCAAGCGAATTGCGAGTTCCTGATGTCGATCAAAACAGCCTTGCGGCGATCCCTGTGGCTGAAACCCGCCTGTTTCCTCTCCGGCTGTATGGCCACCGAATCGACGCAGGGAACGATTTCCACCTACGGCAATTCCTGGCTGAACGTATTGCTGCTGACGGTGATCGCGGGGGTGCTGATCGCCGTGGGCGCTGGGTTCGTGAATGAGGCCCGTAAGGCTTCTCGCCCCAGAGTGAAGAAAAAACGGAAGGGGACCGCGTCGCCGGAATGGACGCCACGGCTCATGGGAAAGGCGGGGCTGGGTGGAGTCGCGCTGGCGGGCGGGCTATTGCTGTTGCTGCTGGGCGTCCCCAGTTGCCTGTTCGCATCCATTGAGGTGCGGGAAGATCGAGTTCTGATCGAAGATTCCCTGCTCTGGTTCGCGTCGAGTCCCCGCGAGTACCCGTTTGCTTCGATCAACGATCTGTCCGTCGACGAATCTGCCACGATGTCGCGCAGCGGGTGGCGGAAGAAATCCTATCTGAACATCCATCATGCGGACGGAACCGAGCGCATTGAAATGACGCCGATGTGGCACGCCGCACGACCAAAGCTCGAAGAGAACTGGCGAAAATTCCGTGGCATCCCTGTTCCCTCTGGGATCTCCGGCTCTCCCGCCATCGCGGGGACTGGTTCACTCCCGCTTCCGAAAGGCGACGCAGCCGCGGGGACGCAACCCCCGCAAGCCGCGCCTTCCGTCGCGAACGGGGCGGGGAACACCACTGTCAACCGCCTCGGCCGGTATGCTCCGGGGCTTAACGTGATTGCGAAGTCCGGTGCCAATTATGTGCCGGCGACAGTATTGCGGGTCGTCGCTTTGGGACGCGTCACAGTCCGCGTCGATGCGACCGGCGAGGTACTCGAAATGCCGCTCGATGATGCCCGAGTCGGTCCCTCGCTGGTGTTCCCGGACGCGAACGAATTGCCGGGAACTGAGGTGGCGGACAGCAGTCCCGTGACCCCCGGGCAGAAGTTGCTCAGCTTTTACGGCGGAAACTGGTATCCGGTCAAGGTGCGACAAGCGATAGCCAAAGACAACTACGTCGAAATCGAGTGGCAGGATGAACCAGGAATCCATCGGGTTCCGCGGTCACAACTTCGATTTCCCCCGCCGGGAGACGTGGTGGCGATCATCAAGCATCCGTTCCCAGACCCCGGTCAGGCAGCGACCCCTGCGGCAGGAACCCCTGACAACGCGAATGCGCCTTACGCAGTGGGCGAAAAGCTGGAAGTGTTCGACCTCGGGACGTGGTTTCCGTGCGAGTTTTACAAGCTGCTTCCCGATGGGCGAGTCCGCATTCGGCTGCCCAGCGCCAGCGGCGTGGCGACGCAGGACGTCGACGCCAATACGGTGCGTCGGCCCCAGAAGTAGCGAGGCGACGACAACCCTAAGGCGCGGAACGGTCGGCGATCTTACGTTGGATCGCGGAACGAAAAAGGGGTCCGGACTCTTTGGTTTGTCCGTTGACCGACCTATCCGCCGCCGCCGTCGGGCGCGACATGTGGCGGACGGCGTTCCTACGACGCCGCGGTCTGGACGTTCGGCGGCAGAGTCAAACGGGGTAAGGAAACAAAATGTCGAGGCGTCCAAGATGGTGTGGAGTAACAAGCCCATCTGACGAAGACCCTGAAGTGGAGAGATTCATGACGAAGACAATCGACGCAACCATCGGCGGGTACAGCCCGGTGTCGTATTTCGAGAAGGGACATGCCGAGCGCGGCCATCCAGAGTTCCATGCCGAACACGAAGGAAAAGCATACTTCTTCACGTCGGCTGTCCAGGTGGCGACGTTCCAGGCGGATCCCGTCAGGTTTGTCCCGGCTTTCGGAGGCCAGTGCGCCTACGGCCACGCCGTTGAAAAGGAATTTCCGGTCGATCCGACCAACTTCAAGATCGAAGACGGCAAGTTGCTGCTGTTTCTTAAGAACGCCGAAGTCGATGCGAAAGTCTTGTGGGAAAAGGAAGGCGACGGGACGTGCATGATCAAGGCGAACCGACACTGGAACAAGGGCCGACTGCGATAAATTCGCGACGTTCTTGTTCGATCCGACAATTCGGTCCACTGGATCATCTTAACCGTCACCGCACTGTGATATGGTTGGTCACTTGGGGCGGTCGCTGGAGATCAAGATGAAGGAAGATGCTGAACCCAGTCTCGAAGACTATTCAATCCGTGCCATCTCCCCTGCTGACACAGCGTCGCTGGTCGCTTTGTCCGCCAGAAGCGGGGTTTTCAAGACCGAGGAATTAGGAGCCATTCAGGAGATGCTGGATGTCTATCATGCCACGAAGGTCGGCGGCGACCACCAGATCCTGACCTACGACGAGGGGGGGATGCTGCTTGGCATCGCCTGGACACACGGCAATGACTCAAGACCGCGACAACTACGAATGGATCAATGCCTTGCAGGCGGAAGGGCCGTTGCGCGAAACGGCGGTTTTCGACTTGCGGGAGATGTTGTTGATCGGACTGAAGGCCGCCTTGAAGTCACGATCGGATTTCGTGGCTTCGCTTCTCGATGACTTCGTCCAGGATTCGCTGGTGCGAATCCTGCGGTCTCTGGATCAGTTTCAAAATCGCAGTCGGTTTGCCACCTGGGCAACGGCGGTAGCGATTCGGGTCGCCCTGACGGAACTTCGCAAGCGTCGTTGGCGAGACGTCTCTCTGGAAAGACTTGTCGCCGACACAGGCTTCGAGCCGTCCGCCGCGGTCGAAGCGACTCCCGACCAGGAAAGGCCGCCAATCATCACGGCGATGTACCGGATCATTGGCTCGAATCTGACCGACAAGCAGCGAACGGTCTTGTTGGCCGAGATCAAGGGGATGGCCCAGGAAGAAATTGCCCGGCAGATGGGGTGCAGCCGGAACGCCCTGTACAAACTCAGCCACGACGCGCGACAACGGCTCAAGCAGGGTTTGGAGAATGCCGGATTCACTGCCCAGGAATATGCGATCACCATTCACTGACAGAGAGTTTGTGTGTCATGTCCTTGTCACGTCCTGAACTCCAGAAAATGCTTGATGTCGTGCGCGCCACGCAACCTGTCGAAATCGACTGCGATGTTTGCGTGATGCAGGTTGGGGAGTTCGCCGAACTGAATCTGCTCGGCAAGCCAATTCCCGAAGGACTCAAAGCGATTGAGCAGCACCTTTCGATCTGCGAGGAGTGCCGGGAGGAATACGAGATGCTTTTCGTGGCGCTTCGCAACCAGGACTGTCACTGAAGAACTCGACCACACGGCTCACAATCCAGAAATCTTGTCACAGGAGTTTCGTCATGTCCTTCGCAACACAAACTGTCGCACCCAAACTGAAAATCGCGCCGATCTTGCGGGAAGGTCGCATCTTTTCCCTGCTTCAAGCGGCCGGCGCTCACCTGACCCGATATAGTCTGGTCCTGGTTTTCCTGTGGATCGGCGGGATGAAGTTCACGAATTACGAGGCTGAAGGCATTCGCCCCTTTGTGGAAAACAGCCCGCTGATGAGTTGGCTCTACCAATTCTTCAGCGTAAGCCAGTTTTCAGCGATCCTGGGAGTGGTGGAAATCGTCGTGGGTCTTTTGATTGCGACTCGTCCCATTTGGCCGAGATTGTCGGCCTACAGCAGTCTCGCGGCAGCCGCCATGTTCGTCGGGACGCTGAGTTTCATCGTGACCACACCGGGGTGGGAGCCATCGCTGGGGTTTCCGGCCTTATCGGTTCCCGGCCAGTTTCTCCTGAAGGATGCGGTTTTGCTCGGTGCGTCATTGTGGACAGCGGCGGAAGCATGGCAAGCGGCGTTGCGCCCGAGCCAGGGATCACGTTGACGGCTTACGAATCTGACTTTCGTTGAGAGATGTCGATGATTCAACTGAAACGAGCCTACGAGGCGCCGGCGCCGGATGACGGACTACGCATTCTCGTCGAGCGGTTATGGCCTCGTGGCGTCAGCAAGCAGAAGGCGAACATCGACCTCTGGCTCAAAGACCTCGCCCCCAGCACCGAACTTCGCAAGTGGTACGGCCACGATCGCACCCGCTGGCCGGAGTTTCGGCTGCGGTATTGGGCCGAACTCAGCGGATTGGGCGATTTCCTGGTTCTGTTGAAGTACGTCATCAGGGAGCGGACCGTTACGTTCGTCTTCGCCGCGAGCGACGAGGAATGCAACAGTGCCGCGGCTCTGAGGGAGTTTCTGGAAGTCTGAGAGGAAGAAAGGGTTCAGGTCTCTTTTCGGATGCGTCCTCTTGGGGATCAGGAACAGCTTGAGTCGAACTTGGTACAGGCGACTGGTCCCGCTAGCGGGAAGAGCAGGGCCAGCCTAGAAAATCGAACCTTGGAGCCACGGTCGGGAGTAGAACGGCAAGACCAATTCCGACAACACGTTGCGTTCAGGTCGACGATCCGGTGCCGGGGCGGAAAGCGATGCCTTCATCCATTGGTTGGCCCCGATTTTTGCCCGTATACTCTGCGTGGCCTTGGATTCCCTGTTCACCGCAGACCATCGACGACGCCCATGGAAGATCCGTTTCTGCTCCCTCCTTTCATTGAGTACTTCGCGACGTTTCTCTACGGAGTAACGGGGGCGCTGCTGGGGGCGAGGCGGGGTTACGCGATTCTGGGAATCCTCTCGCTGGCGATCGTTTCCGCCACTGGTGGCGGATTGCTGCGCGACGGCCTGTTTTTGCAACACGGTCCGCCCGTGCTTGTCCGCTCACCCGAATATCTCTATCTCAGCACGGCGGCCGGGACGGTGGTGATGCTCTTCGGCCGGCGGGTGCAGCGGTTGCCGCAGTTCGATGCGATCGTGGGTACGGTCGACGCCCTCGGACTGGGGGCCTACGCCGTCGTCGGGATGGATCGCGCGACGGCGGCGGGGCTCAGTTCACCCGGGGTGGTGGTCGTCGGAATGGTGAACGCGGTCGGCGGGAGTCTGTTGCGCGACGTACTCATCCGCAGAGAGCCAAACCTGTTTCGCCCGGGGACTCTCGAAGAGTCGGCGGCATTCATCGGTTGCCTGACGTTTCTGGCCGCGACTCGCTGGACCGACCTTCCCAACATTCCCGTCGCCTGGTTTACGATCGGCCTGGTGTTTTTGATTCGCATCCTGGCGATTCGCTACCAGATCCAAACGCGGCCGCTGCGCGACTTTGAGGAATTCTGGAAAGAAAGAGGGGAGAACTAAGGCTGGCTTGCATTCGACCACAGTCGGAATCGCCCAATGTATCAATCGTTCGTCAACAAATCTTCCTGATCTTCCAATTGTCCTCTTCGTTGAGGGCACTGGACGGGGCCACCCACCCGTTACTACTGCGTTTCGGCTGGGCAATACGGCTCTCCAGTTCCGTCACGGGATACGCCAGCATGCGTAACCGGTTTTCTGACAGAATCTTGATCAGATCGTGCGGGCCATTGCCTGGCAATGGAACATAGACATTGGCAAACACCCACAGTGGTATTTATTTGTCTTTATGTAGTCCTTTATTCACATCGCGGGTTAATGGCTGACATGACGCCCAACTGGTTTGCGAATCGGGTGATCCGATGGCACGAATCCCGCGAAAGCTGCTGTTTGGAAATGATCGGTCTGCTCGATGAAGCGGCGATCGCCGCGTACTTGAAGTTGCTCGGATGGAGCGGTCGGCGATGGCGTGCGGACAAGCGCGGAGCAATTCCCAGTTATCTGCCGCCGGTCTTTGACCGCCTGGGAATTCCAGAGGCGGGGTGGATCGAGCTGCTGCGCGTTTTTTCGGTCGGGATAAAAGGGGTCGGTCTCTTTGAATGACCTGTCGGGCTGCGAGCCCGCCGCGGCGGGGCGTCAGCCGGCCGGTTTTTCGCGTGGTTTGGGCAGGGCGCGCCGGTGTAGCCAAAAACCCGGCGGCTTACGCCGGCCGGCTCGCCAGCTTGGTTTCTGGCGCCAATGCCAAGCCTTTTTACCGAACCGCGCTCCGCCGGGGTCGGGTCGTGTCCGCGCTCCTCCGTCGCGGGCCAGCGACCGCCCCCGGCTCCGCTCCCCTTTCCTGCTTCCTGGCTCACGATCCTGACTGAACTCGGACGAGGCGGAAGCCCAGATAGGCGCCCTGGTACCCGGCATGGCCCTGGTACCGGACCGCGCACCGCACGGCGCGGGCGCGGTCGCCCCAGGTCCCGCCGCGAATGACCCGCGGCTCGACTTGAGCCAGACCGCCGACCGGGTCGTTGACCGGGTCGGCGGTGTAATCCCGTCGCCCATCGGCGCACCATTCCCACACGTT
>JAPLOC010000226.1 GCA_026692825.1 Planctomycetota bacterium
GAATAGCCGACGACGCGTTGCGCACTGTTGGGGACGAATGGAAGCGGCTGAGAAAACTCGCTCCCGCCAACGCCCGGCTCTGGGCTCTGCTTAAGTTTCCCGGTGGAGTCCCCCCCGTAGGCGGGAAGACCGCGACCCTCACGATCACGCCGGAATTCCGGATGCTCAGTTCCACCACACCTGGCGGCTGGTTTGTCACGTATGACGACGACTTACCAATCCAGAGTGACATCGGTTGCGATCTCTTCCTGTTACCCAAGGGAACGTACCGCGTCACAGTGAAACGCCCGGGTTTCGCCACGCTGGAACGCCGGGTGACTTTGCCTGCGGTCGATGCCGGCAAACCGCTGGAATTCGAGATGACTCCGGGCGACTCGATCACAGGACGGATCGTCAACACGCGGGGTGAGCCGATCGAGAACGCGGTGGTAAAAACGGTCGAACGGCACCACCTCCCCCACTCGCTGACGCAGTACACCACCGCGAATTTGCCGCGCGAGCCGCGAACGACCGACGCCGCGGGTCAATTCGCCTTCGCGGATTTGTACGAAGGGAGTTACACGTTTGAGATCTCGGCGGCTGGCTTCGAGACGTTGCGGGTGACGCACATACCAGTCGGAAGACAGAACCAGAAGATCGTCTTGAGAACACCCGCGGAGGAACGGGAACGTGAAGAGGCCTCCCGCGAGCGTGAGGATCAGGCTCGGCGGGCGGCCGACGACCCGGAGTCGCTTGCGATCGTCGGCACCCTGGTGAACGATGTAACTGGGGAACCGGTCGAGGGGGCGACGATCGCATGCGGGGCGTTCATCAACGAGACCGGAGGAGGGGGCGCGAACGCGGTCACCGATGCGCAAGGGAGGTTTCGACTCGTCCCACCGTCGGCCGGCATCTACAACGTGTCGGTCAAGAAGTACGAGTTCGATCCACAAATGACTGCGATCGCTGACGATGGAGTCCGCGTGATCCTTGGTAAGCCGGCCCAGTCGCATTTACGACTGGTGAAGGGTCGCCGGGTCGTAGGCCGGCTGGTCGACCCTGCGGGAGATCCGGTTGAAGGAAGTACGATCGGCTGTTATTCGCTCGCGCACCCCCAATCTACCGGCGGAGTGGAGTCACGTAAGACCGACGCGCAAGGCGAGTTCGAATTTCACCTGCCCCCCGGACCGGTGCGGGTCTATGTGATGGGTGCCCTGTTCCGAGACGGCCTGACCGCCGACGCGAGTTTCGAGGTTCCTGATGAAGGTGAACTCCCGACGCTCCGCTTGAAGCTCGCGAAAGCCGAACAGCGATTTGGGGTACCTGACTGGGTGCGACGATCGACTCCCGGAACGCGGGTTCTCTCTCAGAAGAAAGCCGCTGACATCACTGGAACCGTGGTTGACACTCAGGGAAAACCGCTCCCTGGGGCGCTGGTGTTTCGAACCGACGGACCGCTGGTTCCGACAGGGGCGAAGGGTGAGTTTCGGGTCGCGGTTGACAAGGGGACGCAACTGGTGATGTTCGCGTTTGTCGAGGGGTACCATGTCTGGTTTGGAACTCCGACGGCCGGGGATGTTCTGAAGATTGTGATGGAGACGAAGGAGCGACCGAAGCGTATTCCGGTGAAGCCGAGTTCGCCGCGCGACGATTCCTCACAGAAATCCCAGGAACCCGATGATCGGCAGACGGTACCCGACAAGGCCGGCAATCCAAAGGCCGAGGCAACTCCCGGCGGAAAACTAGGACCGGGGGCGAAAGAGCAGGCGCGCAACTCAAAACTAAAAGTCCAATACAACATTCCCGGGGTGACCGAGCCGGCGGCCATCGTGGTCGAGTGCAATGGAGAACAGTTCGGTACCAATTCCAACGGTCGGGTCACCACGTTTCCACTTGCCTCGGGTAAGCGCCTCGAATTGACCGACCTTCCGAGCGGCGACTGCTTCGTCGCCCGCAATCGGCGGGTCGAACTCGTTCGCCTCAGTCCGACGAACTTCTTCACCCGCAACGTGCTGCTTGACGCCCGGCGATTTCAGGTGCAGGTGAACGACGACCAGACCGTCGATTTCAGCCGACCGAATGGAAAGCCGCTCAAAGGACGAGTCCTGGGACTTAAGGAATCGGGCCTGGAGCGAGCGCTGATATACGTCTGCTCGGAAGAGATACGCGACGCTCGCATGGCACAACGGGCGGGCGAACGGGGGGCGGGGACGGTGTCTGACATTCGCCCTTGCGCGGCGGACGGAACGTTTGAAACCGAACCATTGCTTCCCGGTCGCTACGTCCTTGTCGCGGGCGGATATGTCGCCCCACCAGCCAGCGAGAAGTACAAGCTGAGTGATCTCGAACCACGCTATGTGGCGATCGCGCACGTCGAAGTTCCAAAAACGGATCAGCCGGAACACGTCGAATTGCGACTTGCCGACACGCGCACACTGGATCATCCCGTGACAGTCGACGCCGATGAGATTTCGGTCCGGGAGGCGATGGCGGTCGCTTGTGAGCGGGCGGACGTGGGTTTGGAATTTGATCGAGAGGCGCTGCAGGCCGCCAGCTTTGATGGGAATGAATCGCGCGAGATTCACGCCCACGACCGGCCACTTGGTGAAGTGCTGAGGGAACTCATCCGCTGGAACGAGAATCCGGAAGTCACAATCGAATTTCGCGACGCGACGGTCACGCTGACGACCCACAGTGCCCAGGCGACCCGATTGAAAGCGCGGCTGCCCGAATGGTTGCGACCGCTCTATGGAAATGGTTTGATCGCACAGCTCGACGCATCCGGAGAGGTGACGTCTCTCTCAGTCAATGGAATCGCGGACGACGCGTTTTTGGAAAACCTCAAGCGACTCCCGAAATTGCGGGAATTGCACATCGAAGTCACGAAGGAGATCACCGTTGAAGGACTGACGCATTTGGTCGATTTGCAGGCGATTGAAAAATTGTCGTGTTATGACGTCAATGCCGAGGGGCAGGGGCTGGGCGACGCTGTTCTGGTGGCAGCAGCCCGCATCTCCACACTGCGTTCGTTGTCGCTCAATCATTGTGGCGTCACCAACGCCGGCCTAGAACCGCTGTTATCGATGCCCGAGCTGAGGGAACTGCACCTTGGCCAGAATCTGTTGAGCGACCCGGGGCTGAAGTATCTCGCGGGCCTCAAGGAACTGCGGACGTTGAATCTCAATTGCACGGTCGGGTCGGTTCATTACGGTCGGATGCAGTTCACCGACGCGGGGCTGGCCCACCTGGCCCGGCTGTCGAAACTGGAAGATCTCGATTTGACCGGGCAGCCCATCTCGGCCCGTTCGCTGGTCTTCCCCAAGCTCAAGACTCTCTCGGTCGGCGGGTCGGAAATCGACGACGAAGCGGCTGCGCAAATCGGCAAATGCCGGGACTTACGCAGTCTGTCGCTGGTCTACTCGTCGATCACCAACGATGGACTCACAGCGATCGCGACGCTACCCAATCTGGTTCAATTGAACATCGACAGCGATCAGATCGGCGATGAGGGAATCGCACATCTGGCCGACTTAACGTCACTCGAAATCCTGTCGCTCCGTTCGACCCGGGTTGGCGACCGCTCGCTGGGGCATCTCGCGAAGATTGGGTCGTTACGCCGACTCGATCTTCACGGCAGCGGAGTTCCCGGGTCGTTTACGGGAGAGTTGTTCACCGTCGCGGGATTGAAACAACTTCAGGCACTGCCCCGCCTCCAGGCACTCTCAATACAGAATCTCCGCTCCAAAAACGGTTTCAAAGACCTGGCCGCGTTGGAACGTCTGCAAAGCCTGACTTTGTTCATGTCCAACATCTCTGAGGAGGACACCGAGTTTCTCGAAGAGCATCTTCCCCGCACACAGGTCTTCGCCGCCTCCGGTGGCGGGAAGTTCAAGCTGCGTTCGAAGAAGGGTGCGAAACCGGGAACGACTGTGATTCTGCCCGCCGACCCGAAATAGTAGTATCTCTGCGAGAGTCAACCGGTTGGACGATGGGGACACTCCGCTGAGCGCGGGGTGCGATCCCGTCGGCCGATCGGAATTCCTGCAGAGGTGGACACGATGTTTCGACAGCGACACGGGATCGGTCAGCGAACGGGATTCGGGCCGAATGCAATCAGTCTGGCCCTGTTCGCGAGTCTCTGCGTTGGCGATTCGTTCCTGACGATCGCGCGTGCGGACGATTGGCCCCAATGGCGCGGCCCCCGGCGTGACGGGGTGTCCCTCGAAAAGGGTCTGCTTGCGAAATGGCCCGAGGGGGGACCGCCGCTGGCGTGGCAAGTCGACGGGGTTGGAACCGGCTATGCGAGCGTGGTCGTGGAAAACGGCCGGCTGTTCACGCTGGGTGCCCGTGAGGGGGACGTGATCGTCACCGCGAGGAGCTCCCTGACCGGCGAACAGATCTGGTCGACCAAAATCGGAACGACCTCGCGCAATCCCTGTTCGACCCCAACCGCCGACGGGGACCGTGTCTATGCGCTGGGTCCGGATGGTCAGTTGGTGTGTCTCGAGTCCGCGACCGGCGAACTGATTTGGCGACGCGATCTCTTGGCGGATTTTGGCGGACGCTTGATGTCGGGTCGGGGATATGGCGAATCTCCACTGGTCGACGGCGATCGCCTGATCTGCACACCGGGGGGAGAGGGGGCGCAGATCGTCGCTCTCGACAAGAGAACCGGCCAGTCGCAATGGCTCAGCCGATTTCCCGATCTGGGGGAGGCGGGACGGGATGGGGCGGCGTTTTCTTCGATTGTGATCAGCGAGGGGGCGGGGGTGAAGCAATATGTCCAGTTGATGGGGCGCGGGCTGGTTGGTGTCGCCGCCGACGATGGTCGATTTCTGTGGCATTACGGTCGCATCACCAATCAAACCGCCAATATCCCGACGCCGATCGTCCAGGGAGATCTGGTGTTCGCCGCCAATGGGTACGGTATCGGAAGCGTGTTATTGCGGCTTGTCGCGGACGATAAGCCATTAGTAAATCAGCCACTCAAAATTCGCGCGGAAGAGGTCTACTTTTTGACCGGCGGCCAGTTCCAAAATCACCATGGTGGAGTCGTTCGGGTGGGGGAACAGATCTTTGGCGGTCACGGCAGCAACAACGGGCTGCCCACGTGCATTGATCTCGCGACCGGGAAAATCCATTGGAAGCAACGGGGACCAGGGGTCGGTTCCGCCGCTGTGGTCTCTGCGGGGGACCGGTTGTATTTTCGTTATCAGAACGGTTTAGTCGCGCTCCTGGCGGCGAACACCGAGGGGTTCGAGGTGCAGGGGACACTGCAAGTTGCCACGGCGGGAGGCGACAGTTGGGCGCATCCCGTTGTCGCTAACGGTCGACTCTATCTCCGCGAGCAGGATACGCTACTGGCCTACGACGTACGGTCGGCGGAAGGGACAGATCTGGCCGGCAAATCTGGGCGATCTGTGATTGCACCGGGGGACTCTCTCGCGGTCTTTAGGACAGCCCGAGTGGAGGGGGACCGGTTGGTCTTCGATTCAAAGGCCGACTCATCGATCGGGCATCGTTTGTATGCATTTGCTATCTCTGACGAGCAAGACACACCCGCCGTGCTTCCGGTGGTTTGTACCATCGCGGAAAAACAATTGGTGGAAGGGACGATTCCCGAATCGGTCCTGCGACCGCTGCGGGAATTGGATGAACCGGTGATTGTGAATCTGGCGGGAACGAGTGTGCGGGGAGAAGCGTTGGAGAGTCTGCGGAGCCTCCCCCGACTGGTCGGATTGAATCTGGAACACTGTCGCGAATTGCAGGAGACGGATCTCACAGCGCTTCGAGGGTGTGACGCGTTGCGAGTGTTGGTCCTGACGGGAACCACGGTTTCGACGGCGGGAATCGTGGAACTCCAGCGACTGCCGGCACTCCGGGCGCTCGATCTGGAGGTCTGCGATGGGATTCACGACGATGCGTGCGACGCGCTGGGGCAATTGTCTGAGTTGCGGGCGCTGGTTCTTAAGAAGACGGGGTTTGAAAAGCGGGGAATCAGCGATGCGGGGCTGAATTCGTTGACCGCGCTCAAGAAATTGAGGCGACTCGATTTGTATGGCAACAAGGTGACCGATGCCGGCTTATCCCAGATTGGCGATCTTGTGGAATTGCGAGAATTGAATTTGAGTCTGATGGCGATCACCGACGCGGGGTTGCCGCGACTGGCGGGACTGCAAGAACTCCGTCGGCTGGAACTCCTGTATTCCGAAGGATTCGCGGGTCCGATGTTGACCGACGCGGGGTTGAAGGCATTCGAGCCGCTGACAAAACTCGAGTGGCTCGATCTCACCGGGGCGAAAGTGACCGACGCGGGAGTTGCCGGCCTGAGGACGCACAAGTCGTTGAAACGACTGCGATTGAACCGGACGAAGGTGACTGCGGCAGGAATCGAAAAACTCCGCGCGGACCACTCGGAACTACAAGTCGACCGGTAGGACCGATGGGCCGGTTTCCAGGAACCGGGATGCCGTTTTGGCGATGCCAGGATTTCGGAATTTTTCCCCCTTCCCCTGCACAATTCCGTGCGTAGTATTTCAGTGACGAGAGAAACCCGAAAGTTCCGTGAGGAACGGGTGAGCCGTCGGCTCACAGGGGTGGTTTCGACAGCTTGGACCGGAGGGTTCTGATGACGCATTGCTGTGTCGAGTCGTGATGAGTCGGCCTCGCAGACGTTGGCGAACTTCGTGAATCCGTGGCGACGAGAATATCTGACGTGAGCTTTGTCAGTCCGTCGCATCCTGCCAATGGGGAACCTGCGATTCGCACGCCCGCGAGGCCCTTTTCGTCTGAGGCGTATGGCGAGCGGCCGGCGTAAGCCGGCTGAACGGTCGCTGGAAAGTGTTGAGGGCGATTGGAATCGAAGTCAACAACATCGTGCGAAAACCGGGTGGTTCTTTGTGTTGATGACGGCCCCATCCGCCTTGAGCCGGATGGGGTCTGGGTACGCGAATCGTCGGATTTGACGCCGTGCGGAGTATAAGTACAAAAAACTCCGAAGGCGGGAGTCAAGAACAACCGGCTGACAGCTTTGACATAGTGAGAAAGTACGCTCAATGCAGGTAGCCGCCGCGCAGGCGAAATGCGGGGTTCTTCTGCCAGGCGACCGGTATCCAGGAGAAATTCGGGCGGCCGTCGCGACACGGTTCCCGGTTTTCCAATCGCCGACGCGCATGTCTATCACAAGCGCCCCACGCCTGTGACGTAAACGAGTGCTTCAACTCCTCAAGCCGTTTCCGATCGTCCGAAATTAAGTCGGCAATGACGCAGACACAACTCGACCAGGCTCCGGAAGAAAGTGGCCCGGCCGGAATGTCACACTCATCGGGAGCCAGTCGACCATAGGTGTTGCAAGTCACCAGCCGGGTGCCGAGAGATAACGGTTCGATACCGTTCATTCCCTCAACAAGCTCATCGGGCAATCGCAGCAGCATCACATTGTCGATATCCGGAGAATACGCCGCCACGATCAGCGGATTCAGACTCACCACGACCGCCGGATTCGCATCACCAGACCAGATGTGACTCGCCAGGCGTTCGATAACTTGCGCCTGCCCCTCGGGGTCGTCGACACCAATCCAGCGGTCAATCCACGAAGTGTCGTCCGGCTGCGAGCCGAATCGCGACGTGACGCGCAAGAACGGCACCAGCAGTTTGGTCAACAAGCCGGCGGATCGGAACAACTCGGGATGGAGTTGCGCCAGTTTTGTCGTCGACAATCGCAGACGTCCGGGGTCCGTCGCCGACGCCCACAATCCTTCACGCATTGGCCAAATATGGAGGTGTGGGATTCCCGGAGGAAAGGTCGAAATGTCCAGCAAAAAGTCTTGAAGGGCCACCGCCTCATCGCGATGGACGGCGATCGGAATTCTCCCAAACCGCGAGATCCAATACTCGCTGGGGTCGAGCCGTCCCGCATCCGCGTATTTGACGTTCTGCAGTCCCTGATCGACAAAAAAGACCAGCCCGATTCCCGCCTGACTGGAATTGATCACATGCCAGTACAACCGCCGTGCCGCGCGAGCGGTGATCTTCACCGGAAACCTCGCATCCTCCGCGACGCCGCATTCAGGGATAAAGGGCGGTTCAAGGACAGGACCTTTGTGAGTCATCTCG
Organism: Planctomycetota bacterium; assembly: GCA_026692825.1. GTDB lineage: Bacteria > Planctomycetota > Planctomycetia > Planctomycetales > Planctomycetaceae > UBA10511. Next base: position 8,095 of record JAPLOC010000226.1, read on the forward strand.
GGAATCACTCTGTCGAAAGACGAGATCGGCTGGCTGGCGATCACGGATTGCCGGGTGTCGAACCGCCACCGCAACAGAATAGCCTACGCAACCAGGATTCGAACGGACCACCGCCACACGGTGGTCCGTTCTTGTTGCAATGACGGGCGCGACTACTTCCCGAGTTCCGCAGCCAGGGCTTCCGCTCCGTAGACCTTCTTCATCGCTTCGATGATCGATGACGAATGGACCGAAACGGCTCGGTTTTGCGTTTCGTCGAAGATGAAATCTCCGACGAGCGACTGAATGTTGCCGTCGAAGATGATTCCGACGAACTCACCCGCGCGGTTGATCACCGGACTTCCCGAGTTTCCGCCAATGATGTCGTTGTTCGACACGAAGTTGAACGGCGTCTTCGGGTTGATGTCCCCCTTGTGGCTGTGCCAGCTTTGGGGCAGGGCCCACGGGGCCTTATTGCCGTGCTTGTCGGCGTGGTCAAACGCGCCCCCCATCGTTGTCCACGGGGGAATCGATTTACCGTTCTCGGTGTAGCCCTTCACTGTGCCGTACGACAGTCGCAGGGTGAACGTCGCGTCGGGATATC
>JAPLOC010000227.1 GCA_026692825.1 Planctomycetota bacterium
CCCTCAGCCGCCAGTTCCACCGGTGACGACTCTTTTACCTACCGGGTCCATGACGGATCCACTTATGGCAACATCACCGTGGCGACGATTACCCAGCGCGATGCCGATCCGTGGGGAATGAATGCGGTCACATCCATCCATCACGACAGCGCAATAACACGCGGGTCGCTCAGTGGCGACGTGGGAGATTTGGATGGCGACACTTTGACGTTTTCTCTGGTCCATGGTCCAGAGTACGGCAGCTTCTCACTGGCGTCCACCGGCGAATGGAGCTATACGCCGGATCAAGGGTTTGTGGGAATCGACCGGTTCTCGTGGATCGTTTCCGACGGAATCAGTGGCAGCCATATCGCGACGAGAATCATCGCGGTTGAAAATGAGCGTCCTCTGGGAACCGACGCCACCTTTTCGATTCAGCGTGGAAAAACACTCAATGTCTTCGCGGGCGAGCTGCTGCGAGGAGCGATTGATCCTGATCTGGATTCACTTTCCGTCGCAATCGTTTCCGGCACCGCTCATGGTGCGCTGTCAGTCACGTCGTCCGGCGCATTCAGTTACACGCCCAGTCCTGGTTTCGCGGGAGACGATCAGTTTGTATTCGCGGTCACCGACGGGGTCGCGCGCAGTGTGCCGCTGATTGCGCACATCTCGGTCGAGAATTTCACACCCGTTGCGCATGACGCGGAGTTCACGACTCATCTGAACACCCGACTGAACACGCCGACGGACAGAATGAGTTCCAGGGTCGTTGACATTGACGCCGACGCCGTCGCGTTCACGCGCGTTTCGGGACCGTCTCACGGAACCCTGACGCTGGAGGCGAATGGTGCATTCACATACACCCCGGTGGCCGGATTCATCGGTGACGATTCGTTTGTCTATCGAGCGTCGGATGGTGCCGCCACAAGTTCCGATGCTGTGGTCACGCTACGTGTCACGAACGCGACTCCAATAGCGCCCGATCTGGATTTTCTCCTGGGAAGCCCCGCCGAGGTGCGGCACGCGTCGCTGGTGGAATCGGCGCTCGATCCAGATGGCGACCCGATGTCGGCACGGATCAGTCGACAACCAGATCATGGCAGGGTCGAATTTGACGCGAACACGGGACGATTCGACTACTTTCCAGATGTCACTTTCGATGGCAGAGATTCATTCGAATACACCGTGAATGACGGTGGTGTGAATTCGAATTCGGGTGTCGTGACGATCCGTAGCACAAACAATCCACCGCGAATCGACGACCAGCGGTACGGTGTTCATCACACCACGGGATCCAATTCCCAGGCCACTGGTTTCAACGTTTTGCGGGATGCGTTTGATCCCGATCGCGACGCGCTCACCTCCACACTGGTCACAGCGCCAAAACATGGCACAGTCACGCTCCACCCTGACGGCGATTTCGCCTACATCCCCGTACCGGGTTTTGTCGGTGAAGACTCGTTTCTCGTGTGCGCGACAGACACTCTCGGCGCCTCCACGCTGGCCACCGTTACGATGGTCGTCACGAACAGGAACCCGATTCCCGTCGCCGACGAATTCTCGGCCCACCATGGTCAACCCCTCGACATCTCACAGGCCAAACTGCTCTCGAACGATATTGACCCCGACGCGGATCCGCTTTCGATTTCGATTGTGTCCGGTCCCGATCAGGGGACATTCCGCTTTGATCCGGTCAAACGCACGTATGTGTTCGATCCCGGAAATTTTGTCGGTGAGACCTCATTCACCTACCGCGTCAGTGATGGCGCAAGCGTCAGCGAACCGATTTCCGCCACGATTCGTGTGGAAAACGAAGTGCCACATGTCTGGAATACGACACTCACATTGCAATCGGGCGACGCGCATTCCGGTAATCTCTTCGTCGGAAGTTCCGCTCCACGCGACGTGGACGGCGATCCTCTGACAGTGCAATTGGTCAGCGGCCCATCCCATGGATCACTGACTCTCGACCCGCATGGGCTCTATTCCTATACGCCGAACGCCGGCTTCGTTGGTGACGACACATTCCTTGTGGTCGTTTCCGATGGTGTGTCGCGCAGTGAGCCATTTTCGGTGCGTTGCGAAGTCGGCGGATCTTCCGGTTTCACCGTTCCCGATTCGGTTCTTGGGAACATCGGCTATTTTCCCGGGACCGCCATTCCGCTGTCTGTCGGAGCGGTCCCTCAAATCAGCCGTCCCAACAGCGCGCCGCATGCGGGAGGAGATGGTGTCTATTTTGTTTCGAGAGGCAAGAGCGTTGAGTTGAGCGGAATTCTCGACAACGACTCCGATCCTGACGGACAACCGCTTTCAGTCGTCAACCCGTCCGTCGCTGGCGGTGGAACTCTGGTCAACTCCGCGGATGGTTTGCGATTCATCGCGGGATCGGCCGTCGGCTCTTACTCGGTGCGCTACCAGGTCAGTGATGGATCACTTCTCAGCGAACCGGCCACAATTCAAGTGCAGGTTGTCAACAACGCCCCGAATTTCGCCGATCTTTTCAAGTCGTGCGATATGAATATCTCCGCGACGACCGGGGCCAATAGTGGATTCGACTATTTCGGACAAGACCCCGATTCCGATGTCACGACCGTGAGTTTTTCTCAGCCAATGCATGGGTCGCTGCGAACGGGTCGGTACCAGGAGACCGGTTTGACATATGCTGTCTACACCCCGAATCCTGGGTACTCCGGTCTCGACTCATATTCCGCGACCGTCAGCGACGGCATGCTGGAAACAACCAGCCGAGTCACAATTTTTGTCATCGGATCGGACCATTCCACTGCGCAGGCGCCTCTTGTCGCGACGGATGACACCCTTGAATGGACTGGGCTGGCGCTTCACGGAAACGTGTTGACAAACGACGGCTGCCTCAACGGAGTCCTCGTCACCACGCCGTTCCAGGGCAATGGCCTCGACTTGCGAAGCGACGGGACTTTCACGTTTGACTTGGCTGGTTCGCCGTCAGCAGACGTCGCCGACTTTGTACGAAATGGCAGAACATTTGACTACACAATCCATAATGCGGCCGGAAAGACCGCGACCGCGCATTTACGGCTGACGGCGCGCGAGATCCGTCCTGGCGAGTACTACTCCGATCCGAATACCGGTACGACGGTCGAAAACCTTGTGTCCACGGGAAATTCACGTGGCCGATTCAAAGCGTTTGTTGACAACGGCAAGGTTCACATTCAGCCCACCGTGGGAGCGAGTTTCTCGATAAAAGTCGAGACCCCAGGGGCCGCTGCATTGCCAGTCGCCTGGGACGAAGCCGCCGGCTCCATTCCAAGTTTATACCTGACCACCGACGGAGCCATCGAAGGAAACCTCTCCGCTGACACCCTCTTTCTCAGCGCGGGGGGATCCGTCGGCAATGTCAGTGGCGCGACAATTCGAGTCTCTGCGGGGGGAGATCTGGGAGCGCTTCAGGCGTCAAAATACGTGCTGACCGCTTCTGCGGGAGGCGATATCGCCTCGATTAGCGCCGGGCAATGCCTCATCGACGCGACAGCCGGTGGACGCATTGGTCCAGTTTCATCGGGCGGCTATATCGGGTCGATTCGAACCGGTGGGAATGGGCCATTATCCGTATTGGCGATTTCCAACATTGAACGTGTCACTGCGGGTGGGGATATTTCGCTGATCAGCTCCGCGGCCGGTTCGATCGGGGTCGTCACCGCTGGACGCGATGTCGTGTCCCCAATTCTGGCGGGGGGATTCATTGGCACGGTGACCGCGCAACGCGACATTCACTCCACGATCACAGCCGGTGGTCCGGTGTTCCGAGTCGGCACGACTCTCGGCGATATTTCGGGATCGATCACATCGTCTCAAAACATCGCGGCGATCTCGGCGGGACGCGACCTATTGGCGAACGTCTCGGCCCGGAATGTCGTTGGAATCACGGCTGGCGGAAGTGTATCGGGAGACCTTGCCGCCACCGGGAATCTTGGCCGAATCAGCGCCAACAGAGCGATTACAGGCCGTGTGCGGGCGGGTGAAAACATCGGGACTGTCACAGGGGCGACCGGGATTTCCTCTTTTGAGATCTCTGCGGGAGGCAATATTGGCGCGATTGAAACGACGGTTCGAAACGCGGCGGTTCATTCAGCTCTCATCTCCGCGGGTAATCGAATTGGTGCCATTCGAGCCGCCGGGAGTGTCGAGGCGGCGATATCGGCTGGAACGTCGATTGCGGTGATTGCCGCCGGCACTGCGGGTACTGGCGATATTCGATCGACGTCAATCGTCGCGGGAACTTCAATTGGTACGATTTCCGCGTTGACCGGCTCAATCGCTGCTGACCTGACCGCGGCGCGTTCGATTGGCGAAATCACCGCGGCCGACGATATTGATGGGCACATCCATAGTGGAATCCTGTCGGGACTTTCCGCATTGCATGGGAGTATTTCGGGCACACTCACGGCCGATGAGTCGCTAGGGGACGTCAAAGCGGGATCGATCCTCTCAAGCGTCATCCATTCGTTTGGAAACATTGGCCGAACCGGTGTATGGGATGGCGGAAGCATCTCGGGCGACATCACTGCCGTCGGCACTATTGAGCGGATCGACGCCTATTGCCAGACACCCGGCGTGGCACCCGCGAATTTGGAATTGACCGAGTTTTCGTTTCAGGATCATTGGAATCAAAAACTCGCAGAAATCAGCGGCCAGAAGCAGACGACTCAGCCAGCAGTCGTGGCACCATCAATCTCGACTTCCGCCGTTGTGGGCGGAGGCGACATTCTGTCGAAGATTATCGCTGGCGGCAGCATTGGGGCCGTCGCTGCCGACGGAATGATTCGCGACAGCATCGAAGCCGCGAAGCGTATTCCCATCGTCGCGGCCGGCCTCGACATTCTGGGAGCCATCACATCCGATTTCGGCCAGACAACGATCATCACGCTTGGTCGACTGATCGGCGGCGTGATCTCTCGTGGAAACGTGCGGGCGTATTCCTACAAAGATCTCACCAGCACGATGAGTTCCACCGAAGGGAGCATCAAGGCGACTTCCTACGGATCGATTACCAACGCTCGATTGACCGCGTTCATGAACATCTATGCAAGTTCGCCGTTCGAATTCACCGGAATGGCGTCAGCGCAGCATGGCGTCGCGGAGTTGTGTTCGATGGGCGACCTGGGAGTCAACGTCTTCGCCGAGAAAGACATTATCGCAGCGGGCGAGGATCTGAAGAACTGTCGGTTTACGAGCGCCGCGGGAAATGTGGTGGCGGCGCTCACTCATGCCGCGGCACTTGAGACGCGCGCCGCCGGAACGGTGCTGGTCACCGCGATTTCCGACATCGAGAGTGCGAAAATTCAAGGTGAATACGTCAGTGTGTATTCGCTGGGATCGATCCGGGGAACGATTGCCGCGACCACAAATATCGACGTGGAAATCATCGGCACCGCGAATTTGAACGCAGCTTCACTTCATGGCAACATCACGGTGATCGCCGCTGGAGTGAAAGGAACCTATGCCACCTCCGGGACTGAAAACGAGCTGGGAGGTCGGGCGGGAGATATCGATCTGGTCGCCATGGGGCGCGGGTTGTATGGCGACCGCAGCGGTGGCGACCTGTCGGCGATCGTTGACGCGGCGCGGAATTTCCACGCGTCCGCGTTGGGGGAAATCTCAGGACGGGCGGATGTGAAAGGGCGGGCCGAAGTCAGCGCGTTTGGCGATCTCACCATGAAATTCACGCTGGCGACAGTCATGAAGCCTCACGAATTGAGTTCCTGGCAAAACGTCAATGCCGACGTCGTGAGTGGTGGTGCGGTCGACGTCTTCGCGTTGAACGACTGCGGCGGTCGGATCACTGTTCACACAAATCACGATGGAAGCCAACCATTCGAAGGAAACGTCAATGTCGTCTCGTACGGATGGCTGTCCGCCGAGATCGAATCAACAGATGATGTCTCGGTTTCCGGATTCCAAGGAATCGTCAGCGCGTCGATTCGAGCGGGGGACGACATCGAGGCGCATTCCGCCGGAATCGTCTCAACCAACATGTCCGCTGGCGATTCCAAATTGCTTCCCGATGACCAGCAGCGAACTTCCGACTCTAAGGCAAATACGCTGTTTGTCATGTCACTGGGCGAAACGACTGGCAAATTGAGCGGTGCGAATGGTGTCGTGGTCGCTTCACACGGCGGAATCTCCAGCGACATTTCCAGCACCCATGGGGATGTCGCTGTCAAAGCGCTTGTTTCGCTCGGCGGAGGTGCGACCGACTTTTCGGGAAACATTGACGCTCGAAAGGGATCCGTGGTCGTCAAATCGTCGGGGAATGTCACCTCGCCAAGAATCCGCGGCGGAGATAGTGTTCAAATCGCTGCCCACAATTCCATCTCGAATTGCGAAATCACCGCGATGGATGGTGATGTGGAACTCAATTCGGACGGATCGATTTCGAATGTCAAAGTCGCCAAAGCGAAGGACGTGGCACTCAGCGCCATCAAGTCGATTGAGGCGAAAGTCTCCGCGCAAGGCGATGCCATGCTTGAGTCGCGGGGAAGAATCAAGGCGGCGGTTGAGACTTCCGCGGGAAGTATTTCGGTGACTTCGCTCGGCGATGTGGAATCGGACGGGACGGGTTTCATCGCGGAGAACGACGTGACAGTCACCGCGTTTGGCGAATTCCGATCTGCCAGGGTGGTCGCAAAAACCGGCAACGCGACAGTCTTTTCCCGCGAAGGATTGACCAACGCCACAATCTCTGGAACGTCTGGAGTCGACGTCGCATCTCACCAAAACGTGTCGAACTCGACTCTGACGGCAGCATCTGGCGTCGCGTTCCTTTCTTCGCTGGGGGGCGTGACGCAAACAGCCGTCACCGGCAACTACGGTGCCTCCATCACCAGCACACGCCAGATTCGTGCGATCATCAACTCGGACGCGGGATTCGCGTCGGCGGTGAGTTCGGGAGATTTCCTGATCAGCGATGTCGATGTTCGCATGACCGGAGCGTTCGGCGTCGCCGCGACGTCGTTGGCTGGCGCGGTCTCCGGAACATTCAATTCCTCTCAGGGTGGTGCGCGCGTGACCGCTGCGGGAACGTTTAAGGGAACGATTTCCGCGGCTGACGGAATTTCGGTCGATGCCGTGGAAAGCATCACCATCGAAACCGTTCAGGATCCGGCGGGGCCCAGTCCCCTTTCCGTTTCTCTCGGGAACACTGCGACACAATCAAACCCCTCGCAAGGGACTGCAACAACACCTCCCGTCGCAGCCCCTCCTCCCACTGTCAATACTCGGGGTGATGTCAGCCTGAGTTCCTTCGAATCCATCACGGGTACGATTTCCGCGGGAGGCAACATTGATGCGTTCGCGGGAGGGGGTTTGACGGGAGTTATCACAGGGAGAAACGTCTCCGCGATCTCCCGGACCGGACAGGTCGCCGCCACCGTCACCGCAACCGGCTCGGCTTTCGTCTCCGCGCTAACGCGGGTCACCAGTTCCGTCACCGCTGGAGATGACATCACTGTCGCCGCTTTGGAAGCGATAGAGGGAAACGTCACATCGCAGGCCGGAACCGCGACGGTCGAAAGCCTGCTGGGATCTGTGACCGGCGCGATCCAGGCGGGCCGGGACGTCAACCTGTTTTCGTTCGGCAGTACGCCGTCATCCATCTCCGCCGGCCGCGACGCGAATGTCAAATCGATGGCCGCTGTCATCGGGACCATTTTGGCTGGAAGGTCGGCCACCGTCGAAGCCACGGGAGGAATCGCGGAATCGGTCACCGCCGGCGGGGATATTGAGGTTGATACGCTGGGACAGGTCTCGGCACCACTGTCCGCGGGCCAGGATGTCGACGTTGTCGCCTGGGGGGGAATCGAATCCCATATCTCCGCGGGAGGAAACGCCAATGTCTTTTCAGGAGGCGTGACGAAAGGCCTGGTCTCGGCGGGTGAAGATGCCGACGTGTTCGCCTCGGGTTTTCTGCAAATCGTGATTAACGCAGCGGGGGACGTGTCGGCGATGGGAGGTGCGGCACTGTCGGTCACGGCGACCGGCGGCGGAAACGTTGACGTCACAGGACGGACGACCGCGATGGTCGATATACACGCCGGGAATTGGGCTCAAGCATTCGGCCTGGAAAAACTCCAGGGATTTGTTGTCGGCGGGAACTTCGCGTCCGCGAGTTCCCTGGGGATCTTGCACGCTGACGTTACCGGGGGGCAGGATGTCACCGCATTCGCCGTCGACGCCGCGTTGGGGCACTATTCCGGGGGCCAGACCGCCAGTCTGATTTCATTCGGTCCGGCGGTCGAC
>JAPLOC010000228.1 GCA_026692825.1 Planctomycetota bacterium
CGACTCGCACCCGCTCTATGTGGGAGGGACGCTTCCGTACATGAGTCCCGAGCAGCTTCTGTCGCTAACCACGTCGGGTCAGGTTGATGCCCGTAGTGATTTGTATTCGCTGGGTGTGGTCCTGTTCGAATTGCTGACCGGCCGGCTCCCCTTTCCCGTCAGAAAAGCGACGCGCGAAAACGCCGTTGAAACGATGCGCGACGATCGTCTGCGGACTCCCCGGGTTGGTCGCGAGTTTCCGCAGATCTCGCCGGCGACCGGCGCGATCATCGCCCGCTGCCTGATGTTTGAACCCGACGATCGATACCAGTCGGCCCGGGAACTTGCCGACGATCTCGACCGGCAGTTGCGCGATCTGCCGTTGCGATTTGCCGGCAATCCTTCCTGGCCCGAACGGCTCCGAAAATTCGCCCGGCGTCATCCCCGGATGACATCAGGGGGAACGGTGCTGACATTCGCTGTGGGCATCATGGGACTGTTGGGTGCGATGTGGCTGGTCCGAGAAGAGCGTTTACGGGAACTGGAGGCGGCCACGGTCTTTGCCGACTTCGAACTGCGGGCGGCAGACGCAAAGGTGGCGACCCTGGTACCTGATCTGACACCGGGAGAGCGCGTCGACGAATTGGACCGCGTCCGCCAGTTGCTGGCGGTCTATGGTGTCCAGGAGAAAAAGGACTGGCACCTCCGACCGGTCTACAGAAATCTGACCACCCCGCAACGATCACAAGTCGACCGGGAGATTCAGCATCTGCTGTTCCTGGAGGCGTTTAATCGGGAGTTCGTCGATTCCGTCGCGACATCACGGGACGCCTCCGGAGGGTGGAAGTTGAGGGAGATTCCAGATCGAGATGCGGACGCGACTATCGACGGCACGCTGAACGCGATCGAACAAATCGCGCGGCGCGATTACCAGGGCGCGCTCGGTTCTCTGGACCGGGTGGTGGCCGAAGTCCCGCAGGATGCCATGGTTCAGTTTCTGATGGGAGTCTGTCATGCGTCGTTGCGGCGATTCGCGAAAGCGGACGCTTGTTTCACAGCGGCGGTCGCGCTCCGTCCAGAGTCGGCACTCGCGTATTACCAGCGGGGGGTCTGTCGATTCGAATTGGGGCAATTCACAGAGGCGTTACAGGACTTCGAAAAGGCCTTGGCGCTGAACCCCTCATACGACAAGGCGCTGGTCAGCAAGGCGATCACATTCGAGGCGTTGGGACAGACCACCGAAGCGGTCGCCGACCTGACGCGCGCGATCGACCGCGGGTTCCCCGAAACCCGTGTGTACTTCATTCGATCAAAACTGTTGCGCCGGCTCGGTGATGTGGCGGGGGCCGACCGAGATCGCAAGATCGGGATGGAATTGTCGCCGACCGACGCCAAGAGCTGGGTCAGTCGGGGGATCGCGTATTTGCCGCGCATTCCGCTGCAGGCGCTCGCCGACTTTCGCGAGGCGGTGCGGGTGAATCCCGGGGAGTCCGAAGCGTATCGCAACATGGCGCATGTGTTGTCCGAACGGTTGGATCGGCCACAGGAGGCGCTCGATGAACTGGATCGCGCACTTGAGCTGAACGCGAACGATCCGTTGAACTGGACAGGCCGCGCGGTGTTGCGGGCGAGACTTGGTCAACGCGACGGAGCGCTCGCCGACGTGAAACAAGCCCTCGATCTTCGGCGTGACGCGATGGTACTATACCAGGCGGCCTGTGCGTATGCGCTCTGTGGCGGCCCGGTCGAGGAAAAGCCAACGGACGATCAGATCCGTCAGATTCTGCCTCTGCTTTCCGAAGCGTTTCAACTCGATGCCACGTTGCCCGATGTCGCGCTGACTGATCCTGATCTCCAGCGGCTACATCCTGTCCGGGAGTTTCAACAGGTTGTGGCGGCGGCGCAGTTGTTGCGGATGGCGAGAGATCCTGAACAGATTCCGCCGACGCACTGACTGCGATCGCTTGGCTCGGCGGTCAGAGGTGACGGAAGGAAAAGTGAGACAGGATGAAGAGGATGAAAGGGATGAACAGGATGAGTTTATTGTCATTCGCCTCGCCGGGCGGTTGACTCGCGTGGGTTTATACTCCGCGCGGTTGAAGGTGCGCCATTGCACTGAAGCCGGATGGGGTTTGGGGATCTTGAACGATCAGAGGCAATGTTTTGATCTTACGTGTTCACCATCGAACAGACCGGTGCAGTGGACGCGAGTCGTCGGGTTTGACGCCATGCGGAGTAAGGTCCACACGCCACCCCATGCCGACACCGCAGGTCGACATGGCGTTGTGAATCGCTTGCGACGACTTCGGTAGTTTCCGACTAATTGGAATTCATTCGGCTGGCGGCCAATTCCTGGCGCGTGCGGATCTCGATCGATACTCCCCGGTCTATGGCTGGCCGGGGATTTCTCCACCGATGACCACTCCATGCGATCGCCACACCGGTCGCCTCGTTCACTCATCGTTTGACATCGGAGTTCGAAATGTACTTCAACTTTCGCCGCATTCTCTCGCAATTCCTGGGCACGAGCATCGTTCGCAAACCCAAAGGACCGCGTCGCCGACATCAGCCGGCCCGCGTCGCGACAGAAACCCTGGAAGTGCGAATGCTGCTGTCAGGAATGCTGGTCTCCGAGGCCCTCAGCGGCACAGCCAGCACCACCATTGTCGGGACGGTGTATGAAGACGCGAATTCGAATGGAGTTCGTGATCAAGGCGAGAATGGGATTCCGAATTGGCAGGTCTACCTCGATCTCGACAACAGCGGCACCCGCAATACCGATGCGGTGGGGACACTCGAACCACTCGCCACCACAAATGTGGATGGAGACTTCACCATCGACCATCTCAAGCCCGGCACGTACCGGCTGGCCGAGGTGGTTCAGGACGGCTGGGTCGCGACCAAGCCCATTTCGCAGGATGTGGTCGTCAAGAAAGACAAAGACAACAAGTCGGGCAACTTCTTCAACTTCAGCGGCGGCGACATCGCTGGCACGGTCTGGAATGATCTCAACGCCGATGGCGAACGGGCGGTGGACCCGGTGACCGGCGCGTTCACGGAACCCGGACTTGCCGGCTGGACCATGTTCATCGATCGGGACAACTCCCGGTCGATCACCCCGGGCGATCCCGTGACTCTGACCGACGCCGACGGACACTATCGCTTCAGCAATCTGCCACCGGGAGACTACAAAGTCTGGGAAGTTGTTCCCGCAAATTGGGATGTTTCGCCAGGCGTGTTCGATAACAAGCAAACAGTGACGGTTGTCGCCCGGGCGGAGACGACTCAGGACTACGCGAACTTCAGTCTGGTCAACGGATCGATTCAGGGAACAATCTGAAACGACGTGAACGCCGACGGTGAGCGCGCGACCGACCCGACGACCGGAGAATTCACCGAGCCGGGTCTTGAAAACTGGACAGTGTTTCTCGACTACAACTCCAACGGCACACCCGACGCAGGTGAACCCACGACACTGACTGATGCGAATGGCGCGTACAGTTTCATCAGTGTCGCCGAAGGAACCTATGAAGTCACCGAAGTACTCCCCGACGGCTGGTACACCGCTCCGTTTTTTGACACGCGACAAAGTGTCGATGTTTTCGCCGGCGAGGCAGCGTTCGCATCCGACTTCGCGAATTTCACCGTCCTCAATGGATCAATTCGGGGAACGGTGTGGAATGATCTCAACCGCGATGGGGTTCGGAATGTCGACCTGACGGGAGCGTACCGTGATCCGGGACTCGCCAACTGGATGGTGTTTCTGGACCTCAACCACAACAAACTCGCCGATGCTGGCGAGCCAACCCTACTGACCGACGCGGCCGGCGGGTATGCGTTCCCCGATCTTCAAGTGGGGGACTACGAAGTCCAGGAGATTCTCCCCAGTGGCTGGGAAACCACCATTGGTTACGGCGACAGTCAGACCGTGACCGTCTATTCGGGGGCGGAATCGGTCGCGGGGGACTTCGCGAATTTCAATGTGACCACCGCCACGCTGGGAAGCGTCGCGGGGGTCATGTGGAGTGATCTCAACGGCAACGGTCTGCGTGATGTCAACGCCGCCACCGGCTTGTTCACCGACCCTGGACTCGCGGGGCAGACGGTCTACGTTGACGTCAACTCGAACAACGTGTTCGATTCGACCGAGCCACACGCGACGACCGGAGTCGACGGCTCGTATCTGATTTCTGGCGTCACTCCGGGATCGGTTCGGGTTCTCGAAGTGGTTCCGTCGGGATGGCGGGCGACGAATCCCCTCAGTGGCTCGCACACGCTCGCCCTGAAAAACGGGGAAAACGCTAGCGGTTTTGACTTTGGCAACTACGCGCCGCACGACGCGTCGCTCAGCGGGACGGTGTTTGACGACGTCAACAAAGATGGTGTTCGCAACGCCGGCGAAAAGGGACTTCCGGGCATCACGGTGTATCTCGACACCAATGACAACGGGGCGTTGGATGCCGGGGAACCGCAAACCACAACAGCGGAAGATCAGTTCTTCACCCCCGGGTTTGACGAAGCGGGCACCTACAGCTTCACGCACCTGGCGATGGGGAGCCATACAGTCCGGGTCGTTCTCCCCGCCGTTCTCAGTTCGACCCCATCGGCCCAACTGGTTCATACCGTCACACTGGCGGCTGCCGAGGCGCGAACCGGCGTCGATACCGCCGCTGTGTTTCGCCCCAATGAGATTCACGGCGTCAAGTTCGACGACGCGAATGGGAACCATCAGCGCGACGTGGGGGAATCGGGAATCGGAGGCGCGACCGTTTATGTCGATCTGAATCGGAACGACGCGCTGGACGTGGGCGAACCGACGACCGTGACCGCGGTGGATGGTTCCTATTCGTTCGGCGAACTGACCCCCGGTGCGTATGTCGTTCGCGCCGTGACCTCGAGTGGCGAGGCGAGCAGTTATCCCCAGACCACTGGCGGAACCTTGTGGCCCGCGGGGACCAGCAATCCCGCGGTCGGAGACGTGACGCCAACCAGCATCGCCACGACCCTGGCCGCCGGCGCGACCCATCGCGAAACCGTCAGCATCACGCTCCCCAACAGCGGCGCGCTCACCAACATGGTGGATGTCTTCCTGTTGTTCGATGACACCGGAAGTTTCGTAAACAACAGCCCGATCGTGCGGGCCGCGTTTCCCTCGATCATCACGCAGTTGCAGGGGTCGCTGCCGGGGATTGACCTCGGATTTGGCGTCGGCCGATTCGAGGAATACGCGAACTTCGCCTGGGAGTACTCCACCGGCCGCCCGTTCATTTTGAATCAGCCGATTGTGGCGGCGAGTACACCCGAATACATGACCGCGATTCAGGCCGCCCTCAATCGCACCACTCCCGGGTATGGCGGCGATGGTCCCGAGACCGACATTGAGGCGCTGTACCAGCTTGTGACGGGGGTCGGGTTTGACGGGAACAACAACGGCTCGGTCCTCGACAGTGGCAACGCGGGACTCGCCTCGACGCAGCTCAATCCCGGTGCCAGCGGCGACGTCCCTTCGTTCGCCTCGTTCCAGGCGGACACTGCGAATTCTGTGTTGCCGGCTGCGGGAAATGTGGGGGGCGGCGGATTCCGCGCGGGGGCGTTGCCCATCATTCTGATCGCGACCGATATCGGCTTCGCCTATCAGCCCCATGGAGAATCGACAATCACGGGTGTGGGGGGCACTTCGGTCCCGGTCAGTTCGTTGACCCAGACATCCCGTCCGTCGACGCCGTTCAACTCCGGGGCCGGCCTGCAACAGACCGTCACTGCATTGAACGCGTTGGGCGCGATGGTCATTGGGCTGGGGACGAATCCGCAGGCGAACATTGATCCGCGACAGGGGCTGGAGGCGCTGTCGCTGCTCACGGGGGCGGTCAATCACTCGTCCACGACGATTGACAACGGAACGGCTGACCCCATCGCCCCGGGCGATCCGCTGTATTTTCAGATCGCCTCGGGATTCTCGACCAGCGTCACAAACGGCGTGGTCAACGCGATTCAAAACGCGGTCACGAACGTCGCCGTCGATCTGACGGTTCAGGCATCCGACCCCCGAGTGAAGATCATCAACCACACCGGAACGAAAAGTGGTATTGGCGCGGGACAGACCGCGACATTCGATATCGAGTTCGTCGGTGATGGCATCCCGCATCGGTTCGACCTTCAGTTCGTTCGGGCCGGCACCAATGTGGTGCTGGGATCGATTCCGGTGGTGATTGGCACCCCGATCCCCGGAACCGGATATGAATTCGAAGATCTCCCCGAAGGAGAGATTCACCACAACGTCGATTTTGGCACACATGTCGCGACCACGGGGGGAAATCAGAATCCCACTGATCTGGCGCTGTCTCCCGCGGTGATCGCCGAGAATCAACCTGTCGGCACCGACGTGGGAACCTTGACGACCAGTGACCCCGATGCGGGCGACACTTTCACCTACGAGATCGTCGGCGGAGACGTCTCGGCCTTCTCGATCGACGGCAATGCGTTAAAAGCCATTGCGGCCTTTGACTTCGAAGCCAAGTCGAGTTACATCGTGACGATCCGTACGAAAGACGCGGGCGACTTGAGCCTCGACAAAGCGTTCACGATTTCGATCAACGACGTCAACGAGTCACCGACCGACATCGTCCTGTCAGCGACAACCGTCGCCGAGAATCTGCCGGTCGGCACGCTCGTGGGAACCTTGACGACGTCGGATCCCGATGCGGGGGACAGCCCTGTCTATTCGATCGTCGCTGGGGACACCGCCGCGTTTGCGATTGACGGAGACAAATTGCGAACCGCCGTCGCGTTTGATTTCGAAACCAAGGCCAGCTACAGCGTGACGATTCGCGTCACTGACGTGGGAGGATTGAGTTTCGACAAGGTGTTCGCGGTGACGGTTCTGGATCGGGGTGGTCTGCCACCGGTGATTACTCTGCCCGCAGTGGCCGCGAAGTACACTGAGAACGGGGCGGCTGTGGTCGTCAATGCGACGGCGACGGTGACCGATCCCGATACTGCGAACTACGACACCGGCATTCTGACAATCCGCTTCCAGTCGGGTTCCCAGGCAGACGATCGACTGGCGATTCGCCATCAGGGAACGGCCGCAGGACTGATCGGACTGGCTGGAGCCAACGTGACCTATGGTGGGGTCGTGTTCGCCACGGTCTCGGGAGGGTTTGTCGACAACTCCGCGCTGGTGTTGGCGCTCAACGCGAACGCGAAACCCCCGGCGATCGCCGCTCTGTTGAAGAATGTCACGTTCCGCAACGTCGGCGAAAACCCGACGGCGGCGACGCGGACACTGCAGGTCGAATTGGCGGACGGAACGGGTGAAGTGAATTCGCCGACTTTGCGAGACATCGCGGTGACTCCGGTCAACGACATCCCCATTCTGACGACATCGTCGGGGAACGTCGCTTACACCGAGAACGACCCGGCTCTGATCATCGATGGCGGAATCACTGTCACCGATGTCGACAACACCGATTTTGATCACGGAGCGCTCAAGGTGACGTTCGCCTCGGGCGCGGTGACGACCGACCGTCTGTCGATTGTCGAACAGGGAGGCGGCGCGGGACAGATTTCCCTCGCGGGAACGACTGTCCTGTACGCCGGGATCCCGATCGGCACCTATGCCGGCGGGTTTACGTCGAACGCCGGCTTGACGATCACCCTCAACGCGGCGGCCTCCATCGAAGCAGTGACAGCGCTCTCGCGACAGGTCGCGTTCCGCAACGCCGGCGACGATCCCACGGCGGCGACGCGCGTCGTGCAATTCGTCGCGCTCGATGGCCATGGTGGCACCAGCGTGGCGGCCAAACGGCAGATCCTCGTGACACCGGTCAACGATCAACCGGTGATCACCAACACCGCGACGATCACCGCATTCATCGAGAATGGAGTTCCCAAAGTGATCGACGCGTCGGCGACTCTCGTGGACCCCGACTCTCCGAATTTTGAGGGCGGGACGTTGACGGTGGATTTTCCATCGGGCGGCGACAGCGGTGATCGGCTGCAAATTCTCGATGGGGGAGCGGTCGCCGGCAAGATTGGTTTGAATGGTGGCAACGTGACGTTTGGCGGTGTCGTGATCGGCACCCGCAGTGGTGGATTCGCCGACAATTCGCCGCTTTTGATCTCGCTGAACGCAAACGCGACCCCAGCCGCGGTCGCGGCGCTGATTCGGGCGATCACCTACCAGGCACAGGGTGACAACCCGCTCGCCGGCACGCGGTTGGTGCGCTTCCAGTTGACGGACGGCGATGGCGGAACCAGTTCCCCTTCGACCAAGAGTGTGACCGTCACCGCGGTGCATGACGCACCGGTCATCGTCAGTTCGGGGGGCACCACTGTCTACACCGAGAACCAGACTCCGGTCATCATTGATGGAGCAATCACGATTTCAGATGTCGACTCGTTCGATTTCAGTCACGGTTCGCTCAAGGTCTCGTTCGCGTCGGGAGCTGTGACGACCGATCGGCTGGTCATCGTCCACCAGGGATCGGCACCGGGCCAGATCGGACTGTCAACGAATCAGGTTCAATTCGGCGGCGTCACGATCGGAACCTACGCCGGCGGCTTCACCACTTCGGCCGCGCTCACGATCACGCTGAATGATCTGGCGACGCCCGCAGTCGTGCAGGCACTGGCCCGGCAAATCGCATACTTCAACAGTGGCGACAATCCCACGGCGGCGACTCGCGTCGTTCAATTCGTCGCGCTCGATGGCGATGGTGGCACCAGTGTGGCGGCGACGCGCCAGATCGCCGTGACACCGGTGAACGATGCCCCCGTTCTGGGAGCGATTGGTGCCGCTGTCTCGTACACCGAAGGCAAGGCCGCAGTGTTGGTGTCGTCGACGGCGACTGTGGTCGATCCCGATTCGACGGACTTCGCCGGCGGGTCACTCACGGTGAGTCTGCCCGTTGGCTCCACGCCGGCCGACGTGCTGGAGATTCGCAACGTGGGAATCCTTGCGGGTCAGATCGGCGTGGTCGGTGGAGTGGTGACGTACGGCGGAATCGAGATTGGCGCAGTCAGTGGTGGAGTCGGCGGCGCGAATCTGGTGGTCTCGTTCAATTCGAAGGCCACACCCGCCGCCGTTCAGGCTCTGGTGCGGAACATCACGTTCCGCGTCAACGGTGCGATCTCCGCGAATTCGACGCGCACGATCCGCTTCTCGCTGACCGATGGCGACTCAGACATCAGCCTGGATGTCGAAAAGCAGATCACTGTGATAAATCTGCCGTAGTTGTGAACGGAACCCATTTCGCGGCCTCCCGCGAGTTGAAGTGGGTGCTGCATGTCACAGGTCATCTGTCCGCTGACGGATGGCCTGTGACAGAGTTTGCACCCCGGGGAGCGAATGACGAAATCGGAGATTCTCAAAAAACAGCGGAAAAACAACGGTTTGCGCGTGGAGGTGGTTCCTCGCGCAGGGACCAAACGGAAGTGGATGGGAATCGAACCCACCTGACGGCTTTTCAGTCGTCACGCCGGGTTTGAAGCCCGGGGCGGTCACCAGAACCGCTTACACTTCCGAACGATCACGATGACGTTGCGGCTCGGAACATTGTCGCTGTTGATTCGCGGCCGCGCCCGTCAGGATTCGATAAACGTTCGCCGCATCCTGACCGCCGCGCCACGGACTGAAATCGCCTATTTTCGAATTCCTGGCAGAACTCGTCCTACCGAGCGGCACCCAGGTATTTCTGTGCGGGCTGATCATCGAAGACCACTCCCGGAATCTCTTTCGGTTTACCTCCCAATTTCTTTCCCGCGATCACATGGGGATAAACCACATAAGGCTCATCCTCCCCGCGGAGAAACGTGTCGTTCAACCGCAATTGTTTTGTCTCAATCTTATACGCCTGCCCCTTTTGGGGACGGGTATCGACCAGGTAATGATATTCGGAGTCCGAACCCGCGTAATAGAGATGATCCCCCGCCCCTTCGTCGGCAATCACCTGCAGGAGATCTTTGTCGATGACGATCACCCGGGCGGGCGAAAAGTTGAATGGACTGCACCCGCAAACCGCCGCCAGCCACGCGAGAAACATGAGTCGGCACAGGGTGTTTCGCGTGTCGCACATCGGTTGCAAACCCTGAGGAATGAGATCGGAACGGCCGCTTGAGTCCGGGGCGGGACAGTCGAATGCACCGCATGACAAAAAATGCGAAGCGGAACTCGTATCCCCAGTCACCGCTTCGGCACGGCGTTCTCGGTGGTGTCGGGTGTATACCCGCAATCAACGACTCGCATCAATCCGCGTTTCCCTGGGAATTGAAATTCTTACAACGCGTTCCGCAATCGGCTGTAACACCGGTTGACACTTACCGTCCGCCACGCGTAGAACTCGCCTCCCCTCCCTGAAGTCTCCACGAAGTCCGGTGTCTTGCACACCAAATTCCACGTCCCCCGGTTTCCATCCCTCCCCCCATCGGCCGCAATGGTCGTTCGTCATTCGCTCCACCGCCACTTCCTGGCATTCGCTCGGCTGCTCGCCGTCGTCGCCCTGTTTGCGCCGTTTGCCGGCTGCGAACTGCTGCATCCCAGCGATACGGTTCCCACGGCGACTCGCAAGCTGCCGAACCTGCAGATCCCCCCCAACTCCGTCTGCCTGGATGTGATGCTGGTGGAACGGCCGCGCGGGGACAGCCTGGTAGGACAACAGTTGTGGGACCGCGTCGATCAGGTGCAGTCGCTGGAGCCTGAGGTGCGTGAAACACTGAAGGCGAATGGTTTTCGGTTAGGAGTCGTTGGCACCAATCCCCCCAGAGCGCTCCAGCAATTGATGGGAGAGAAGCCCGACTTCCAATACGAAGCGGCCGCCGAGAATGCCAAACAGCTTTCGGGTCATCGCTTCTTCATCGCGGCGGGAAGCAACGTTCGGATCGTCGCCAGCCCGATTCACGAGACGTGCGAACTCGAGATCGAGCGCGAAGGCGAACCGCAAACGTTGGCTCTCAATGACGCCGAGTGCCGATTCCGGCTCGCCGTCAAACAGAAACAGCCGGGCTGGGCGCAACTCGAATTCGTCCCGCAGGTGTTCCACGGCCCCAATCAACGTCGCTGGGCCGCCGACGAGCTGGATTGGAAATATGAAGAAAGCCAGCGAGCCGAGACTTTCTTCCCGCAGCGATTCTCGTTGACGCTGGGCGTGGGCGAGATGGCGGTGATCGCCGCCGACGGGGTGGAAGGGAAGAAACTCGGGCAACTCTTCTTCACCGGGCGCGGCGTGAAGTCGAGCCAGGATGGAGACGAAGAGACGATGGACGTCGAGCGTCTGCTGATCATTCGACTGACAGCCGCGAATGAATCGGACTTGCGCTGAACCGCTACGAATGTTTGACGAGTTCGTCGAACAGAGCGCGGTAGTACTTCATGACGCGCAGCGGGTCGGTGGTGGCGGGGCTTTCCGAGAGCAGGTAACCGTCGTAGTTCTGTTTTTTCAGCAACCCAAAGAACTCGCGGTAGGGGTAATCGCGGTCGAACAGATCGTGGATATGCACCGTCTGGCCGAGCTTATCGGCAACCAGCGCCAGATTGCCTGCGATGGAACCTTCGACCACCTCGCCCGGGTTTGAATTCCAGCAGACGACCACCTGCGGGTGATCCGCGATCTTCATGATCTGTTGGATCACGGGGAGTTCCTGCGTCCCCGCGCCATGCACTTCGACGCGAATCTCCTGTCCATAGCCGGCGGCGAACTCGCCACATTCGCGCAGCGCTTTGCCAATCCGCTCTATGGTCCGCGGTCGTTCTTCGCCTTTCACGAAACCATTGGGACGCACCTTGACTCCGGTACCGCCGATGTCGTGCGAGAGTTCGACAAACTGCTTGGTTTCGTCGATGTTCTTCTGGACAACGGCGGCGTCAGGGCTGTGAAACTCGCATGCGGTTCCGGGGCCAACGAAGACGACGGGGGAATCCTCGAATCGCTTCCGCACCTCCAGACGCTGGTCGGCGGTCAGCGCGATTTCGACTCCATGTTTGTGCGTTGTGCGCAGTTCAACCCCTTCGAAGGCCGCCTCCGCGCAGTTCTTGATGATCGTGGGAAGATCCCACTCGGCACCCCACAGGTACGTCACCATTCCGAGTCGCATACGCTGATCCTTGTTCAAATCGGTGAAAGAGTTGAACTCAAGTGACTGAGGGAGTGACTGTTGGGAATCCGCAGAACTCTAAAGCGCCCCTTACCAGCGGAACAGGGCCGTTCCCCACGTCAGGCCGGCACCAAATCCCGAGAGCAACAATGTGTCGCCGCGCTGAATCCGCCCCGCTTCAAACGCTTCATCCAGCGCGATGGGAATCGACCCGCCCGACGTGTTGCCATACTTCTGCAGGTTGACGAACAGTTTCTCTTTGGGAATTCCCAGATGTTCCGCGGCGGAATTGATGATCCGCAAATTCGCCTGATGCAGGACGTACAGCGAGACGTCGTCGACTTTCATTCCCGACTTGTCGAGGACCAGTTCGATGGTGTCGGTGACGAGATTGACCGCCCACTTGAAGACGTGCCGACCGTCCATGTGCAAGTAGTGCAGCCCTTGTTCAATGTCTGCCACATTGGGAGGTCGCCGCGAACCGCCACTTTTGCGATCCAGCAGGCTCCCGCCACTTCCGTCAGCTCCCAACTGGTAACAAATGAGCCCCTGGTTCTGGTTTCCCTGGGTCAGAAGAACCGCACCCGCTCCATCGCCAAACAGGGGGGCGGTCCGTTGATCCTGCGGGTTGGTCACCCGACTGTTGCAGTCGCCGCCAATCACGAGGGCGAGTTTGCTGTTCCCCGTGGCGACGTACTGAGCTGCGGAAATCAGCGCGTACATGAAGCCGGCACAGGCGGCCTGGACATCGACCGCAGCGCAGTCGAGCCCCAGTTGCTCCTGAACCAGGCAAGCGGTCGACGGGAAGGAAAAGTCGGGAGTGAAGGTGCCAACCACCAGAAGATCGATATCCGCCGGGTTGATCTGAGCCGACTGGATCGCCTTGCGGGCCGCTTCGACACACAGGTCGCTCGTCGCCTGGTCGGGACGGGCGTGCCGACGCGAGAGTATGCCACTGCGTTGAGTGATCCAGTCGGCGTCGAACCCGAACCGTGTCGCCAGTTCTTCGTTGGTGACGACAACGTCGGGGACGTAGGAACCACACGCGATGATTTGAACCCCAGGCAGCGAGCGGGTGCGCTGGCTCACGTGACGGCCCGGTGCGGTCGACTTCGTGGGAACGGAAGTCGCCGGGGCGTCGGCTGGCGTGGCCGGCACAGTGGCAGGGGGCACTGCGCCGGAAGGCGGATTCTCGTAGGACATGAAACTCGCATCCTCGGGAGTAGACCCGGACCGACGCGATGGAATGGGCGCGGTGTCAGCGCAGACTCTCTCCGCACCACCGATCCGTCGCGGTTGCTTGGTGCCGCCACCCCAGCATCCTGTGGCATGTGCGGGCGCACATTGTGGCCCCAAGTCGGCCGAAGTATATCTGTGGCTTGTGAATCACGCCAGCGAACCCCCGTCAGCAAAACGTCGCTGTTGAACCAAACTTCCCCCCCTCCCCACACATGCCCACCCACGTGATCAATCTTCGCGGACCGTGGAATCTCACCCAGATCCCCGAAGTGGACCTGCGACCGCCCACCGCTCCCTCAGTCACTTCCAAATCGCGTCTCGATCTGCCCCACCGCGCGGATGGCAGCCAACACTCCGGAGGATCGCCCCTCCTGATGCGGTATCAACGCCACTTCAACCGCCCGACCAACCTGGAATCCGCCGATCGGGTCGCCGTCGTCGTCGAATCGGCGGGCGACCTGCGCGCCATGTCCATTGATCTACACCAACTGGTATCGGTGACCACGCCGGCCGGTACGGAAGCGGACATCACCCACGCGATTGCCGGTCGCCACCTGTTGACTCTCGATTTCCATGGCGACTGTGAACTCATCTCGGTCCGACTGGAGATTCGATCCCTGGATTCTGACACAAAATGACCGGGAAGTCTCGCGGCGTTCGCTTGACTCGTCTTTCGTGAACTTGCGGCCCGGGCGTCGGAGGGGAATACGCGGACAGCGTCGCCGCAAAGCGGCTGCGGGTTAACCGCCATGCAGACGCGAGTTGAGCGCTTCGACCAGTTGTGTCAGATTCGGTTCGCGGAGCAGGCTGATGTGGTGTCCCGAAAAATTGACCACGTCGACGCCGCCGAGCGCAAACCTCCGCCATCCAAGATCCTCTGAGTCGCCACCAAACAACGGGCGGGTCTGCGCCCGGAACAGCGTAACTCGAACCGGCGCGGGTGGCGTCCGGTAAGACTGCTGCGCGCGCCACAACTGTGCTCTTAACTGCTGGCTCTGGGTTGGCAAATGGTTCAGGTCGACCACGTCCCCCAGCTCCGGTGCAGTCGCCACTCCCGTCAGGCGTCGCGGGAAACCCCGAAGCCAGAACCGTACCGGGCGCCGGGTGCGCCGCCACAGATCCCGCCTGCCGGATCGCAGCGCATCGTCACGGATCCAGGCGGGAAGATTGCGCACAACAAGCACCGCGCGACGTACTGCGTCCTTGAGTCCGACCTTCCTCGGACCCTCCTGCGGGCTGGCATCCACCAGCACCAGCAGTTCGATCTGCTCACCTTGTTCCGTTAACTGTCGGGCGACTTCGTACGCGACACCGCCGCCGTAACTGTAGCCGATCANNNNCAGTGAATACGGCCCGTGCGGCTGAAGCTTGCGCACGAGGTTCACATACAGTCCGGCCGCCGCGACGTAGTCGGTAAAGCACTTCACGGTTTGTTGGTCAAGCCGTGGCTGGATCGCAAACACCGAAACGGCGGGATCGAGCCGGGCAATGAGTTCTCGAGGAATCGAAACGCCTGCCCCCATTGACGGAGCGACAAACAAGATCCGCCCTCCTCCTTTTCCCGGACGTAGCGGAATCAGTGAGACGCTCTCGTCGGCAGCCGGACGCCGCAACTCCTGAGCCATCTCGGCGACGGTCCCGCGTTGAAACATCAGGGCCACCGGAAATCGTCTGCCGAACTGGCTTTCGACATTCGCTAAGAGCTTGATGGCCAGCAGCGAATGCCCGCCAAGTTCGAAGAAATTGTCGTGAATGCCGACCCGTTCCCGACCCAACACCTTTGCCCAGATCTCCGCCAGCAGTTC
>JAPLOC010000229.1:0-19105 GCA_026692825.1 Planctomycetota bacterium
ACCACAGTGTCGCGAGCCGGTACCACCACCGGGATCGGTTGCGACTGGTCACCCGCGCCGCAATCGGCTGGTTGCAACCCCATCCAGCAGATCAGACCGAACGCCAGCGACACGAACACTCCCCGCGACCGCTCGCGGAAAATCGCCCGAGCGGAACGTCGCGCATCGTGTCGAGCCGCTGCCGCCATTAGACAATCTCCGCGATGTGCTTGCCGTAGTTCAGAATCTCGACCGGCCGTTGCGCCTCGTTGAAATAGGTTCGCCGATAGTCGATTCCCAACTGATGATACACCGTCGCCAGAACATCCTGGTGGCTGATGGGTCGGGCCTTGGGATACTCGGCCAACGCGTCACTCTCTCCCAGAATGACGCCCCCTTTCACGCCACCGCCACACAGGACGGTCGTGTAGACACTGGGCCAATGATCCCGGCCGGCATCTTTATTGATGCGAGGCGTCCGTCCAAATTCCCCCGCGATCACAAGAAGCGTCGTCTCGAGCAAACCCCGCTGGTCGAGGTCTTCGATCAACGCCGACAGGCAGAGATCCCACGGGGGAATCAACAACCGGTGCGCGTTGAAATTCTGCTGGTGCGAATCCCACTGGCCGTCGACCCGCACGGTGACATACCGCGCTCCCGCTTCGACCAGCCGTCTTGCCAGCAGCAGACTCTGGGCACCAAAACTGTTCGCTCCGTACCGCTCGCGGGTTTCCGGTTTCTCTTTTCCCAAATCGAACGCCTCGCGAATCGCGGGGCTTTGCACGAGTTCGAACGCCCGCCGGGTGAATTCGTCGACGCCGGCGATCGCGCCCGACGCGTCGGCATCCCGGCGGAAATCGTCGAAGCGTTCCAGCATCTTCTTTCGGCGTTCCATCCGCGCGACATCGACACCGTCGGGCAAGACCAGGTTGCGCACCCGAAACGAGGGACTGGTCGGATAGCCGTACGTTTGAAACGGGTTATGCTGCACCCCCAGGAACGACGCGTTTCCGCTGGGTAACGACTGCATGGTGGCGATATACGGAGGGATGCCGTTCGAGCGCGGCCCAAGTTCTTTCGAGACAATGCTCCCGGCACTCGGGAATTCATTGCCGGGATCCCCCTTGGTCGGCCGATACCCGGTCATCACCGTGTGACACGCCTGACCATGTTCTCCCTGGTCGTGAAACACCGACCGCAGAATGGCGAGTTTGCCACAGAGCTGACTCAGCCGGGGCATGAACTCCCCGACACGATAACCCGGAAGATCGGTGGCGATGCTGTCGAATTCGCCACGGTACTCGACCGGGGCGTCGGGCTTCATGTCCCAAGTCTCCAGGTGACTGGGTCCGCCCGCCTGGAAGACAACAATGACGCTCCGTTTTTCCTGGGTGACGTCCGCCGAGAGCGCTTCGTGACGCAGCAAGTTGGCGAGCGACGCGCCCCCCAGCGCAAGCGCCCCCCCTCTCAGCACAGAGCGGCGTGACACTTTCCCGCCCGGCCTGGGGCCGACATGCGACGATGTCCGGGGTAAATTCCACATCGGTGCGATCACTCCGTCAGACCAGCGGCCAGCGATCGGCGGCATGCGCCGGTCGCGGTCATTTCATGTTCAGATTCGCGCGGGTGTTCTTCTTGTAGTCTTCGACGCCATCCTGCCCGTACGGATTGATGCCGATCAGCCGTCCTTCCAGAACCGTCGCCAGCATGAACATCTGCAGCAACTGCCCCAGAACGTACGCATTCAGTTCTGGCAGCAACAGACTGGCGGTCGGCCGATTCACATCACGATACGCCTTGTTCGTCCCCTGCGTCGCCGCGTTGAGCAACTCGTCGTACGGTTTCCCGGCGATGCAGTTGAGGTCATCGACATTCAGGTCGGACGACCATGCCGGCACGGTGACATGCGGTTCGGGCGTCGATTCGATGATCACGTTGGTGATCAGTTTGTCGCGAACCCCTTCCTGGTGTTGTTGCCCACGGCTGTGCAGGTCGCGCGTATTGACCACAGTCAGCGGGAGCGCGCCGCGCTCTTTCTTTCCCAGGCTTTCCGCCAGTAACTGGTCGTACCAGAAGCCAAGCGCCTCCAGCCGTTTTCCCCAGGTCGACAGAATGCGGGTTCGCAGCCCGAGATGCGTTTCCAGCAGATGGCAGGTCTCGGTGTAGTCATAAACCGGATTGTCACCCGGCTCTGCGGTTCGAAACCGCTCGGTCATGTCGGCGGCACCCCGCACGAGTTCGGCAATGTCAATTCCCAGAATCGCCGCCGGCAACAACCCCACCGCGGTCAACACCGAGAACCGCCCCCCAACGCCCTCCGGAATCGAAAACACGACCGGATTCTTCTTGAGCCGGGTCAACTCTTTTAGCTTCCCGGAATCCCCCGTCACCGGAATGACCAGGTTACGTGCTTCGGGACTCCCCGCGCCGTAGAACTTTTCCAACGCGTCGAGAAACACGCGATACGCCACCGCGGTCTCCAACGTTCCCCCCGATTTGCTGATGACGACCAGCCCCCAGCGATCCCCCGCGTTGCGACTGTTGCGACCGCCCCCCACCAACAGGTCACGCAGGCTGACGACGGCTGAATTGTCGAGGTTGTCCCCTTCAAAATAGAGCCGGGGAGCCCCCTGGCGTTCCTCGCGCGAGCGTTCGTTGTGATACCGGTCGCAGAGTGCCTCGAACAGACACCGTGCCCCCATGTACGATCCGCCAATTCCCAAAACAACCAGGCGATCCACTTGGCCGCGCATCTCCTGGGCTGCGGCCTGAATCTGACCGATCAGACTTGTCGCGGGGCTGGCTTGGAACTCCCGGATTAACGTCCCGGGCATGTCGATGAAGCCGGAATCGAGCGGCTTCTTCTCGTGCGGGATCGGGTTTTGTTTCGAATCGGCGAGATGGGCACGCAGCAGCGGAACGTCTGCAAACAGCTCGGCCCGCGCCCGGTCGAGGAGGGGCCGAACCGCAGTCTGCCAGGCAGGCTCGATCAGCCGATTGGCGTCAGTGGCGTCGTAACGAATTTGCGGGGACGGGGAATGGCTCATCAGTCGCGACCGAGTTGGTGTTCAGGAAATCAGTGCCCGATTCTATCTCCTTGGTGCGGACAATTCCAATCTCCGCGCTGCGGTCTACTCCACACGAATAAAAGACGGTACCAGACAGTGCTTACATCCTTCGCTCTTCGACCATATCGGGAGTATCCAGGACCGTGTTCAAGATCGAATCGAAGTGAAGACCGATGGACCGAAGATCGCACGAGTCGCGGGATCAAATCGAGCACTTATTCGCAACACACTGTCGAAGCCCGCTCAGAATCGTGCAATGAACTCGGGAGAAGGACGAATGCGACTGGACGAACACCTTCATCGGACGAGAGCTAAGCAGGTGGACGTAAAAAAACCGGCCGTGCGAACGCACGGCCGGTTAAAATTCGACTCAACTCGCAGCAGCAATCTCTACGACGCGGCCGACTCACCGGCGGCAGCCTCAGCAGCGGGTGCTTCCGGCGCGGGGGTCGACTCAACAACGGCGGGAGCAGTCGCGGCAACGGGAGCTTGACGCTTCTTTTTCGCCCGTTTCACACGGTCGTTATTGCCGACGAACTCGATGAGAGCCTGGTAGCCACCATCACCCAACCGACGATCAACGATCCGGAGGATGCGGGTGTAACCGCCGTTGCGGGTGGCGAATGTCTGCGCGAGGTCGCTGAAGAGAATCTCGACCGCCAGAGTATCCCGCAGCAGGGCAAAGGCACGACGGCGATACGCCACGCCGGGGGCCTTGGCTTGAGCCCATTCTTGCCAGCGCTTCGACTCACGCCACGCCTTCCACTCGGGAGAGTTGCGGGGCGCTGTCGTTCCGAGGCCGGCGGCCTTCGCGTCAGTCACCAGAGCCTTGCGGGCCATGGTGACCAGCTTCTCGACATAGGGCCGCAACTCTTTGGCCTTCTCGACGGTCGTGATGATCCGGCCGGCGACCTTGGGCTGGCCGACTTCACCTTCGACGATTCGCACAGTCTTGATGAAACTCGCGGCCATGTTGCGGAACATGGCATGGCGGTGCGATGCATTGCGGCCGAGTGTACGACCCGAGATACGGTGACGCATGGTACTGACGCCTTCAACAAAAATGCCGGCGGGGTGTTTCTCCCCAAACCGGATGCCGAACTGACCGGTGACTTGGCAGACCTGGGAAACTACTTGCGGGACGAGACGGGGCGCTGACCCAACCGCAGGCCAATCGCCTCCAGCCGTTCGCGCACTTCCTGCAACGTGGTCTCACCAAAGTTGCGCACTTGGAGCAACTGCTCCTCCGTCCGCGAAACCAGGTCGCGAACTGTATTGATTCCTTCCGACTCCAGGCAATTCGTCGCCCGGACCGACAGGTTCAACTCGGCCAGACTGCGGCTGAGTTTGTCTTCCATATCGAGGTCGAGCGGGCTGTATCCGGTCGCCTCGGCCATCCCCAGCAGATTGCCACGATCGGGCGGCATCTCGGGGCCAGGCTCGCGGTAGGTGATGAACGGATTCAAGTGCTTCCGCAGAATCTTGGCGGCTTCCACCAGCGCCATTTCGGGCGTCGTGGTGCCGTTGGTCCAGATCTCCAGAATCAGCTTGTCGTAGTTCGTCCGCTGACCCACGCGGGTCTCTTCGATCTTGTACCGTACGCGGGTGACCGGAGCGAAAATCGCGTCGACCGGAATCACACCGATCTCGGGACTCCGCTGATAGTGTTCAGTCGCCGGCAAGAACCCACGGCCATTCTCAACCGTCAGCTCAATGTTCAGCGGGACGTCTTCGGTCATCGTCGCGATGACGAAATCGCGATTCAGAATCTCGACCTGATCGTCGGTCTGGATGTCCCCAGCCGTCACCAGACCTTTCTTGTTTCGTTCGATCCGAATCTTGCGTGGCTCGACGCTGTAGCTTTTCACCACCAGCGATTTGATGTTCAGAATGATGTCAGTCACATCTTCAACGACCCCGGGGATCGTCGTGAATTCGTGCTGCACACCCTGGAACTTCGCCTGCGTGACCGCGCTCCCTTCCAGGCTGGAGAGGAGAATCCGTCGCAGGCTGTTGCCGACGGTCACACCGAAACCGCGCTCAAACGGCTCGGCGGTGAATTTTCCGTAGGTCGCTGTGTTCTCGGGGCTGGCAACCGCACTGTTCGGCAGCTCGAGCCCGCGCCAACGAATTCGCATCG
Source organism: Planctomycetota bacterium (assembly GCA_026692825.1). Lineage (GTDB taxonomy): Bacteria > Planctomycetota > Planctomycetia > Planctomycetales > Planctomycetaceae > UBA10511. Next base: position 5,188 of record JAPLOC010000229.1, read on the forward strand.
CAGTGTCTCTCCTCTAAAAACCGTCCCGCGGTAAACCGCCTCGCATGCGAAGCCGGCCCGCCAGAACTCCAAACAGGGTTATCGGGACAGGAACTCGATGATCAGCGCCGTCTGGACCGGCAACGACCAGTCGGTCTCACCGGGCAGCCGCAGTACCCGACCCGAAGGCGAATCCCCGGCGGAGTCGACAGCGAGAAAATCAGGAAGCCGACCGGAAAACGCTTCGAGACTCTGCTTCACGAACCGAAGGCTCTTCGGTCGCGCCTTGACGGAAACCGTATCCCCCGCCCGCACCAGCAGACTGGGAACCGTGACCTTCCGACCATTCACGCAAATGTGTCCATGAACGACGAGCTGACGGGCGGTCCGACGGCTACCCGCGAACCCCAACCGATGGACAATGTTGTCCGGCCGACGTTCCAGCAGCGTCATCAACGTGCTGCCGGTGTTTCCCTTCGATCGGCTCGCCAGATCCATGTACCGGCGAAACTGCTTGTCGTAGACACCAAAGTAACGTTTGACCTTTTGCTTCTCACGCAGACGGGCACCGTAGTCGCTCGTCTTACGCCGCTTCTGCGTGTGCATGCCCGGAGCCTGTTCGCCCCGCTTCTCCAAAGCGCACTTCGGAGAGTCGCATCGCAACGTCTTCAGAAAAAGCTTCACGCCCTCGCGGCGGCACAACCGGCAGACCGGTCCTGTGTAGCGTCCCATGTTTCGTTTCGGTCCGTTGGCAGGCTGTTTTGTGTACTGCGGCCGATTCGCCTGCAGTCTGAAAAATCTGTGGAGAGTACTGTGTGGTTCTGTCTGGATCGCGCTGACGCGCTGGCTTCATGTCGTCAATGCCGTCCCGCCCTGCGGGAGACCCATCCGACAACGCGCCCAACTCAATCAGACGCGGCGACGCTTCGGCGGGCGACAACCATTGTGAGGCAATGGTGTCACATCTTCAATCGACTTGATCGACAGGCCGGCCGCTTGCAGTCCGGTGATCGCGCTCTCGCGGCCCGACCCTGGCCCCTTCACCCGGACTTCCAACTCCTTGACGCCGAACTTCGACGCCTTCTCGGCGACGGTCTCGGCGGCCCGCTGAGCAGCGAACGGCGTACTCTTGCGGCTCCCCTTGAAGCCCGACGTTCCCGCCGTGGCCCAGCACAACACATCGCCGTTGACGTCGGTGATTGTCACCGTGGTGTTGTTGAACGTCGCCTTGATGTGGGCGACCGCCTTCGCCACATTGCGGCGGATCTTCTTTCGGACAGCCTTACTCACGCCTGAACTCCGCGATCGATGCGAAACACGAACCCTGTAACCTCAAACTCGAATGCTCCCCGCTCTCGGCCGGGGTCTCGCCGCCGGGACACCTGCCCCGAAACGGCCTGGGGCACAAGGCCCACGCGACTATCGCAATTCCTTCACGCCCTTCTTACCAGCAACCGTCTTACGCGGCCCCTTACGGGTTCGCGAATTCGTGCGGGTCCGTTGACCGCGAACCGGCAGCCCCCGGCGGTGCCGAAAGCCACGGTAACTGCTGATGTCCCGCAACCGGGCAATGTCTTGCTGAATCTTCCGCCGCAACTGACCCTCAATCACGTACTCCTTGTCGAGGAGCGTCGCGATCCGTGCCAGATCGTCGTCAGACAATTCCCGCGCAGCCCGCTGCAGATCCAACCCGAGGGTCCGACAGATCTCCACAGCGGTTGTCGGCCCGATCCCGAAGAGGTATCGGAGCGAAATGTAGGTTGGCTTGTCAGCCGGGATGTCGACGCCGGAAATACGTGGCATTCAGCACTCTCCACAGTCCCAAAAACGACAGTTCGGGGCCAGCGAACTTCGCCGGTCCCGATGTCGCAACTTGTCTGATTGTTCAGGGTCTTATTGTTTCGGCGACCCAGTCCGGGCCAGCCACTGATGACTGTTCAATTCGCGGGTCAGTCCACAGGTGAATCTTCGAATGAATTCACCCGCCCCAACGGGGTGGCGGGACGATTAACCCTGGCGTTGCTTGTGGCGAGGATTCGAGGAACAAATGACGTAGACACGCCCCTTGCGCCGAACCACCTTGCAGCCTTCACAAACGCGCTTCACACTCGCTCGAATCTTCATCGCTCTCTCACAGGAAGCTGGCGGCGGACCACGGCCTCGGCCAGATCCGACACTATATGCGATATCGCCACGCTTTGACAAGCGTACGCGACTGTCTGTTCTTCACCGATCCTTTACGTGCCGTCCGTCAGCACAACCGGTCCCGATTCCGTCATCGCCACAGTATGCTCGAAATGCACACTCGGCTTCTTGTCCTTCGTCTCCACAGTCCAATGGTCCTTCAAAATCCTCACGGACTTTGTCCCGGCGTTGACCATCGGCTCAATCGCCAGAACCAGACCCGGAACAATCTTAAAATCCTGTCGCAGCAATTGTTTGCTGACAAAATTGGGAACCTGGGGATCCTCGTGCATCTCCCGACCGATTCCGTGGCCAACGAACTGTTCCACTACGCTGAAACCCGCCTCGCGAACGTGTTTCTCCATGAGACTGGCAATCTCTGACCAGCGCTCCCGCCGGCCCATCTCGCGAATCGCCAGTTCCAAATTCTCCTGACCAATCTTCATCAGCCGCTGGCACAACGGGTCGATCTGACCGACCGCATAGCTCCACGCGGAATCTCCACACCAGCCATCCAACCGACAGCCAGTGTCCACCTTGACGATATCGCCTTCGACCAGAACCCGATTGCCTGGGATTCCGTGAACCACCTGCTCGTTCACCGAAATACAACAGACAGCGGGAAAAGGAACCTTTCCCGGTACCCCCTTGAACAGCGGATGCGCCCCGTGCTTCTCAAACAGCGCCTCCACCGCCAAGTCAATCTCACCCGTCGTGATACCGGGGGCAATCATCTCCCGAACCAAAGCATGCGCCTTGCCAACCAGCCGGCCAGCCTCGCGCATCAACTCGATTTCACGGGGACGCTTCAGTGTGATCACGAGGCCCCCCCTTTCAGCGGGCGAACCGCCCTGTCGCCAGCGCTGACTACGATTCCAACAACCCTCCGTAATTACGCATCACCAGATGGCTGTCGATCTTCTGAATCAAGTCGAGCCCAACCGAGACGACAATCAACAACCCAGTGCCGCCGAAGAAACTCGCGACAACGAACGGCGTTCCCAAAAGATCCTGAACAATGGTCGGGATGACCGCCACCAGCGACAGGAAAGCGGCACCTACATACGTGATTCGCATCATGACACGCTCAAGGTACTCGGCAGTGCGCTTCCCGGGTCGGTGACCGGGGATGAAACTGCCGTAGTCGCGGAGGTTGTTCGCGATTTCCTTGGGATTGAACGTGATCGCCGTCCAGAAGTAGCAGAAGAAGTAAATAAGGCCGACGTAGCAAAAGGCTATAGACGAAGCCTCGCTCGCCGCTGAAACTCCCCCGCAGCGCCTGAACCCAGCCCCAGTCACCGATCGACGTCTTCCCCAGCCAATTCAGAATGATCGTGGGGAACATCAGCAGACTGGAGGCGAAGATGATCGGCATCACGCCGGCCTGATTTACCTTCAACGGCAGGAACTGCTTTTGGCCGCCGAACACTCGCCGACCACGAACATGCTTGGCACTTTGCGTCGGAATCCGCCGCTGCCCCTGGGTGATGTAAATCACACCGACCACGACGGCGACGAAAAGCAGAGCCAAAATCACCAAGCTCTCCACGCCACCGTCACCGCCCAAGTGAATTCCGTTCGGGCCGGCCACATAGTCTTTGTACAGTTCAAGGATCGCTTTCGGGACGCGGGCCAAGATGCCGGCCATGATCAGCAGCGAAATGCCGTTCCCGACGCCATATTCGTCGATCTGTTCACCGACCCACATCAGGAACACGCTCCCGGCGGTCATCGTGATGACGTTGCCCAGGTTCGAGAACCAGTCGTTGTAGTTTGTGTAAACAGCGTCCGCGCCCATCGTATTTTTGACGTACGACAGCCACATGATGCTCTGGAACAGGCACAAAAAGACTGTGAGATAGCGGGTATACTCGTTGATCTTCTTTCGCCCGACCTCCCCCTCCTTCTGCAGCTTCTCCAATGGGGGCCAAACGCTGGCCAGAAGTTGCAGAATGATCGATGCCGAAATGTATGGCATGATCCCCAGCCCGAAAATCGTCGCGTTCCCAAAGTCCGACGCGGAGAACAACTGCACCAGTTGGAACGTCTGTCCCATGGTGGTGTCCGCCTGCATCTTCTCCATGTTCGCCTTGATCTGGGTCTGGTCAATGTTCGGCAGGGTAATGTAATACCCCAACCGATACACGCACAGAAGCGCCAGCGTCAGCCAGATCTTGCGGCGAAGCTCGGGAATCTTAAAGACAGTGATGAATTTTTCGAACATGCTGGTTCAGCATCCGGTCTGGGATCTTCGAAGAGGGCCGGGCGTCCGCTGCCCGAAGTCGCCACTCCTCAATCGCGCGTAAGTCTCAGACGACCCGCTCAACCGAGCCGCCAGCGGCGACAATCTTCGCCTCGGCCGACGCGGAAAAGTCATTGGCCTTGACCGAAAGCTTCTTCGTCAACGTTCCGTTGCCGAGAATCTTGATCGAATCCCACTCACCCTTCACGAGTCCCTTACCACGCAGCGCCGCCTCATCAACCACCGAGCCCGCCTCGAAACGCTCTTCGAGAACCGCCAAGTTGACGATCGCGACGGTCGTCGCATGGTATTTGTTGCTAAAGCCGAATTTCGCGACGCGACGGAAGGCCTGTTTCTGGCCCCCTTCGAACGCGAATCGCTTGGCGTGGCCAGAGTGAGCCGAGTGTCCCTTGTCACCGCGGCCGGCGGTCTTGCCGTGGCCGGAACCGATGCCGCGTCCGACGCGCTTCCGCGCCTTGTTCTTCTGGATGCCGCGATGGACGTCGTTGATTTGCATTAGATATCCACTCCTCGCAGCCGGGCGACTTGCTCGCGGGTGCGCAATTGACTCAGTGCATCAATGGTCGCACGGACCAGATTCATGGGATTCGACGATCCGCGACTCTTGGTCAGGACGTCTTGAATGCCAGCCGACTCGAGAACCGCACGAACCGTGTTGCCTGCGATAACGCCCGTTCCAGGCATCGCGGGAATCAGCACAACCTTCGCCGACCCGAATCGCCCTTCGACAAGATGGGGGATCGTGGTCTGCACGAGTGGTACCGAAACGGTTGTCCGGCCGGTCCCCTTGACCGCTTTTTCGACCGCCTGAGGAACTTCGGTGGCTTTGCCGTAGCCCCAGCCGACCTTCCCCTTGTGATCACCCAGCACGACCAGTGCGGTGAAGGTGAAACGCCGTCCACCCTTCACGACGCAGGCGCAACGCCGAATTTGAACGACCTTCTCCTGGCCTTGATTCTGGCCATGTCCCTGGTCCCGAGACGATTTTTCCGCAGCCATGTGTAGTTCCTCTCGGGATTAGAAGTTGAGTCCGGCTTCGCGGGCGGCGTCAGCCAACGCGGCGACTCGGCCGTGATAACGGTAGGCACCGCGGTCGAAGGCGACGTCCTTGATGCCGGCGGCCAAAGCCCGCTCGGCCAGCGCTTTGCCGACGATCGTCGCCGCCGCCCGGTTGCCCCCGTTGGCCCCCTTGGCCAGCAGGGCGACTTCCGAGGTACTCGCCGCACACAGCGAACAGCCCCGACCGTCGTCGATGATCTGGGCGTCAATGTGCTTGTTGCTGCGGAATACCGTCAGACGGGGCCGCTCGGCGGTTCCACGAACCCGTTTGCGGACACGCCAAGCGCGCACCTGCTTCTGATGCGCTCTGCGTTTCACGACACTCATCTCGACTCCACTCCTGTACGATTCCCGCTCGTTCCGCCTGGACGGTCCCACAAAGACCGTCCGCCGGTCGCTCTTGATCAACCGCCGCTCGCCATCGCCTTGCCCGCCTTCCGGCGAACGTGTTCACCCTCGTATCGAATCCCCTTCCCCTTGTATGGTTCGGGAGGACGAACACGCCGAATGACAGCGGCAAACTGCCCCACCGCCTGCCGGTCACAGCCGGTCAACGCGATGTGGGTCGGGTCGGCCAACACACAGGTCACTCCCGGGGGAACCGGCAGCTTGATGGTGTTTGCGAACCCAACCGACAGGTTCAAAAATTTTCCAGCCAACGCGGCCTGATAGCCGACGCCGACAATTTCCAGCTTCTTGGTGAACGGAGTCACAACGCCATTGACCATGTTATTGATCAGAGCGCGGGTCAAGCCGTGCAGAGCGCGGTTCTGAGCCGCATCGTCCGGACGTGTGACCGTGACCTGTTTGGTCGCCTCGTCAATCGCGACAGTCATGGCGGGGTGAACCGCCAGCTTGAGTTCCCCTTTGGGACCCTTGATTGTCAACTGTGTGCCGTCGACCTTGGCGGTGACGCCGGCAGGCAGAGGGACAGGCTTCTTACCGATACGCGACATTGTGCATCCGACCTAATCAGGTTCGCCAAGCCGACAACTCGTCGGCCATTCGCCCCGGAGCGTTCTTCCGGGGACTCCCACGCGATTCTCTTCTCGGCCGACATCGGCCGATGCTGTTCTCTTCACCACACTCCGACCGGGATTCATCCACCGGCCAGCCGACGCGATTCCGTTCAGCTTACGCTACACAGAACTTCGCCACCCACCTTTTGAGCCTTCGCTTCACGATTGCTCAACATCCCGCGACTGGTCGTCAGGATGCTGATCCCCATGTCCTGGAGAACGACACCAAGCTGATCCGCCCGGCGATAGACCCGGCAGCCAGGCTTGCTGATCCGCTTGATCTCCTGGATCACCCGCTCGCCGTTGGGGCCGTACTTGAGGTTCACCCGCAGTGTTCGGCAAGGAGCGCCTTCGACGGTGAGCAGCTCGAAGTCCCAGATGTAGCCTTCGCGCTGCAAAACTTCCGCGACGCCGACCTTCAACTTCGATTCGGGAATGTCGACAAAGGGCCGCTCAATTGCCACCGCGTTGCGAATGCGGGTCAGCATGTCGGCAATAGGGTCTGTCATCATGGGATCACCAACTCGCCTTCTTCACACCGGGAATCAGACCGTCGAGGGCCATGTTCCGGAAACAGAGCCGACACAGTTTGAACTTGCGGTAAACGGCTCGGGGCCGTCCGCACAACGCACAGCGCCGTTCCGCGCGGCTGCTGAACTTCGGCTTGCGCCGGGCTTTCTCAATCTTCGCTTTGCTGGCCATGTGTTACTCTCTGTGCAAGCCTATTCCGCTGTGAACGGCATTCCGATTTCCTTGAGCAGCAAGCGAGCCGCGGCGTCGGTCTTCGCCGTAGTCACCAGGGTGATGTGCATCCCCTGCGTAAAATTCGTCTTGTCCGCGTCAACTTCAGGAAACACCAGTTGCTCGGTGAGTCCGAGACTGTAATTGCCGTGTCCGTCGAACGCTTTAGGGCTCAGGCCGCGGAAGTCACGGACACGAGGCAGGGCGAGCGAAATCAGCCGGTCGACGAATTCGTACATCCGCAGCCCGCGGAGCGTCACCTTGCAGCCAATCTCCATCCCCTCACGCAGCCGAAACGCCGAGATCGCCTTCTTGGCTTTCGTAATCAACGGCTTTTGTCCGGTGATTGTCGCCAGGTTGTTCGCGGCCTCTTCGAGACGCTTTCGATCTTGCGTCGCCGACCCGACCCCCATGTTCACGACCACTTTCGTGAGACGCGGGATCGCGTGGACGTTCTTCACGCCCAGTTGTTCCGCCAACCGCGGCATCACCTGCGCACGGTATTTTTCCAGCAATCGAGCCATCGCAATCCACAATCTTTCGTAAGCCGTCGCCTTCGCATCGACGGCCGGTTTGAATTCACACACGCCAGACGGTTCTGGTCATCCTCATTGGCAGGACCGCTTGTCCGCCAATTCGGATCAGTCAACCTCAGGTCAAACCACGCATTCCCAAGCGTCGCCCAACAACAGCAGCACCGTCGACCCTCCGAGAATCTGTCGATCCGGGGAGAGGCGACGGAGAGTGTAGCAGACGGGCTCGCGAACCGGGAGCCTCGCGACTAACCCTTTTTCGCGTACTGGGGACGCGGCTTGCCGATTGTTCCCAGATTCGCATTGCACTTACGGCAGCAGCGGTACTTCATGCCATCGTTCGTGTACTTGTAACCCACACGAACTCCCCGACTGCAGGTGGCGCAGTACAGCAGAACATTCGAGGCATCGATCGGCATCTCCATCGAGAGCCGACCCCCCTGGGGGCTCTTCGGGTGGCCACGCTTCACGTGCTTCCACACGCGATTGACCCCTTCGACCACCAGCTTTTTTCCACCCTGGACGATTCGCGTGACCTTTTTCGGGGTCACGCTGGCGTCATCGCCACAGAGGACGACCACTTCATCTCCGGCCTTGATTCGCATGACTAAACCACCTCGCTCGCAAGGCTCACAATCCGCATGAAACCGGAATCGCGCAACTCACGCGCCACGGCTCCGAAAATGCGTGTCCCTTTCGGGTTCTTTTCATTGTCAATCAGAACGACCGCGTTGCGGTCGAACTTGACGTAGCTTCCATCATCGCGACGGGTCGCCTTCCGCGTTCGCACAATCACGGCACGGGCCACATCGCCCGCCTTGACCGCGCCACCCGGAATCGCCTTCTTGATGCTGACGACGATAATGTCGCCCAGGCCCGCGTACCGTCGGTGCGTGCCCCCCAACACCTTTATGCAGTACGCAACCTTCGCGCCGGTGTTGTCGGCCACGTCCATCAAGGTTTGCATCTGGATCATTGTCAGTTCCTCTCGAATCCGGCGTCAGCCGAATTGTATCTCGCTCGCTGGCTCAGCCCGTCTGCGCCACAGTTTCCTTCCACCCCAGCCGACATCGCCGGGGTGGCCGTTGTCCCGATCTCAATTCGCGGCCGGAGCCGGCTCAGCAACCACCGCAGTGGCCGGGGCGACTGGAGTCGCCACCTTGTTGGCGCGAACGACTTTAACCAGACGCCACCGCTTCAGACGCGACATGGGCCGACATTCAATGATCTCGACCAGATCCCCGATGTGCGATGTGTTGTCTTCGTCGTGAGTGTAGCAAATCGTGCGGGTCCGCAACGTCTTGCCGTACTTGGGATGCCGGTACGACCGTTCGACTTCCACGCGACGGGTTTTCAACGTCTTATCGCGGGTCACGATGCCGATGACACGTCTACGCATGGAACACTTCGCCTCGACTCAAAAAAGCCATCACAAGGAATTCGGGGGTTAGTCGACACTCAACCTGGCCGACGGCCAGGAGGAGTTTGATTACGCCGGGGGAGCGGCTTGCGCCAGCTCGCGTTCACGCAGCAGGGTCTTGATCCGCGCGATCTCTCGACGCGTCTTACGAACCGCGCTCGGAACATCGAGCTTTTCGGTCGTCGACTGCACACGCAGCTTGAACCACGACTCCTGCGCCTCGCGCAGCGAGTGTTCAAGCTGGTCGACGCTCATCTCACGCAGTTCTTTCGCCTTCGACATCTTATTCTCCCGGGCGGCGCCCGATCATGCGCACCCGCAGTGGTAGTTTGTACGAGATGCGGGCCAGCACTTCGCGGGCCGCCTCGCGCGGCAGACCGGCGACCTCGAACAAGACCGTTCCCGGCTTGATCACGGCCACCCAGTGCGCCGGCTCGCCTTTTCCCTTACCCATTCGGGTTTCCAGGGGTCGGGCCGTCATGGGCTTGTGCGGGAAAATCCGAATGAACAGCTTCCCGTCACCTCGAATGTACTGCATCGCTGCGATGCGGCACGCTTCGATGGTCGTTGCCTTCACATAGCCGCCTTGGGTCGCCTGCACGCCAAAATCGCCGAGCGACACCTTGTGGCCACGCGTGGCGTTACCTTTTATGCGTCTTCTTTGGCTTTTGCGGTACTTGACCCGCTTTGGCATTAGCGCCATCGTTGGCCTCCTCGTCTGCGTAGGTGCCGAGCGCCACCCAAACCTTCACGCCGATCACGCCGACCGTCGTAAACGCCTGAGCGAACCCGTAGTCAATATGTTCCTGCAGCGTCGAGAGGGGGATGGAGCCGCGCGACGCTTTCTCGCACCGCGACATCTCCGCTCCACCCAGACGTCCCGACAACTGAACCTTCACTCCCTGAACACCCGCGTCCATCACCTGCTCCATCGAACGTTTGATCGTCCGGCGGAAGCTGGCCCGCTTTTCCAACTGCTGGGCGATATCCTCGGCCACCAGTTGAGCGTTCCGGTTCGGGTTGTTGATCTCTACGATCTTCAAATCCATCCGCCGGCCGGTCAGGTCCTCAAGCTCGGCTTTCAACCGATCGACTTCCTGTCCCTTGCGGCCGATGATAATCCCCGGCCGGGCGCAGTGCAGATGCACAATCACCTGATCGCGGGTCCGTTCGATGATGATCTTCGGAATGCCGGCGAACAGGTATTTCTTCTTGACGAACGAACGAATCTTGTGGTCTTCGACCAGCAGGTCGCCGAATTCCTTCTTCGACGCGTACCAGCGGCTTCGCCAATCTTCGACGATTCCGACTCGAAATCCTGTTGGACGTGTCTTCTGACCCATGCTGGGTGTCCCTTGAAAAACGGGCTTCGCCGACTTGGCCGGCAGCCACGGTGACTTACTTCGACTCGACCTTCGCGTCGATCGCGACTTGGATGTGGGCGAACCGACGGCGGATCATGAACGCCATCCCGCGGGCACGCGGCAGAACCCGCTTGAACATAGGGCCGCCATCGGCGCGGGCATCGGTCACGACCATGCGGTCGACGTTGCGAGCCCCCTGGTCTTCGGCGTTGGCGACGGCACTGTTCAGCACCTTCTCCAGCATCCGAGCTCCCCGGTTGGGCTCATATTTCAGCAGCAGAATCGCTTCATCGACGCGCCGGCCACGGATCAGATCCGTGAATGGTCGCACCTTCGAGGCGGCGATTCGGGCAAATCGATGTTTTGCGTTGAACGACATGACGAACGAACTCCTCGCTTACGATTCCTTCTTGGCCTTGCCGCCGTGACCGCGAAACACCCGTGTCGGAGAAAACTCTCCCAACTTGTGCCCCACCATCTCTTCGGTGACATAGACGTTGATATGCGCCCGGCCGTTGTGTACCAGGAACGTAAAGCCGATGAAATCCGGCGGAATGGTCGAACGTCGCGACCAGGTCTTGATCGGTTCTTTCGAACCCGACCGCACCCGGTTGTTCACCTTCGCCATCAGTTTCGGATCCACATAGGGACCCTTCTTCAACGAACGACCCATCGCACTACCTCAAACCACCGGAAAACACCGGCCATTGCTCGCCAGACCTGAATCCGTCGTATCTCACCCGCCGCGACTTCCACCGCCCCGCTTCAATCCGCCGGGACTACTTCAACTGACCGTACCGCCGGGAACGACGTCGTCGAACGATCGCCGACGACGAAGGTTTCCTTCGCTTTCGCGTCCGGCCACCCTTCGCCAGCTTTCCACTCGGACTACACGGGTGACGACCACCACCGCTACGACCTTCACCGCCACCCAACGGGTGGGCGACCGGGTTCATCGCGACGCCGCGCACATGGGGCCGACGCCCCATCCACCTGCGGCGACCCGCTTTGCCATAGACGATCGCACTGTGTTCGCTATTTCGTGATCTGAGCCCAGTCTCCGTCGCGGGCGTTCATCACGGCCGAAACGCCGGCACTGCGGCAGAGTTGTCCACCACGTCCGGGCTGGAGCTCGATGTTGTGGATCACCGTTCCAGGTGGGATCGATCCCAGCGGCAACGAGTTCCCCACATTGGGTTCGGCGTCCGGACCGCTCTGGACCTTCATTTCGGCCTTAAGGCCGTCAGGAGCCAGGATGTAGGTCTTTTCGCCATCGGGGTATTGCAGCAGCGCAATTCGACAACTGCGGTTCGGATCGTACTCGATCGCGACCACAACCGCTACGACGCCGTCCTTCTTTCGCTTGAAATCGATCATCCGGTACAGCCGACGGTGCCCGCCGCCGCGATGCCGAACGGTGATTTTGCCCTGGAAATTCCGCCCGTTGGTCGTCGGGAGACGGACCAACAGCGACTTTTCGGGCTTCTTCTTGCGGTCGGTGATTTCCGAGAAGTCACTGACCGACGCACCGCGTCGTCCAGCACTGGTCGGTTTGTAGAATCGAATCCCCATGGAACGGAACTTTCCGGTCTAAATCAAATGCGAATGGGAGGGGGAGGGTGAACTGACGGGGCCGCGCTTTGTCGCAGGTCTTAGAAGAAGCTGATGCGGTCGTCTTCGTGCAGCTTGACGATCGCCTTCTTCCACGAGGGGCCTTGAACGTAGACATTCCGCGAACGTCGGGCCTTGCCGACACGCGTCTGCGTCCGGACCGAAACGACCCGCACCTTGAACAGCGACTCGACGGCGGTCCGGATATCGGTCTTCGTCGCGTGCTGATGCACTTCGAACGCGAACGAATTGTGCCGTTCGGACAGGTGGGTTCCCTTTTCCGTAACCAGCGGCCGCAGCACAATCTGATGCGGTTGCAGTTCAAATCCGGGACGCGACAAAACAGCCATCACTCAACTCCTTGACGCGAATGCGCCTGGTTTCTCAATCCAATGTCGAAATCAGCCGCGAGCCCGTTCGCGGATATTGTCCAGGGCCGCTTTCGTCACGACCAGTTGCTTCTGATGCAACACATCGTACGCGTTCAGATCGCTCGCAGGCGAAACCGACACCCGGGCGATGTTACGGGCCGACTTCCACACCAGCGGGTCGTGCTTCTCAATCGCCAGCAGGCACGACGTTCCGTCGAGTTTCAGCGCCTTGAGGGTTTTCACAACCTCTTTTGTCTTGGGAACAGGGCAAACCAAGTCTTCGAGAATCGTGACCTGATTGTCCTGGAACTTGCTCAGAATCGCCATGCGGGTCGCCAGGCGAACCGCTTTATTCGGGAGACGATAGCTGTGGTCGATGGGACGCTTCGCAAACGTCACACCACCGCCCCGGCGAATCGGGGTCCGCTTGTTACCCATACGGGCACGACCGGTTCCCTTCTGCTTGTACATCTTCTTCTTGCTGCCCTGAACGTCTGCACGACCTTTGGTCTGCACGTTCCCCTGGCGGCGATTCGATTCGTACATGACAACAACGTCATGCAGAAGCTGCTTGTTGATCTCGGTCGCCAGCTCGGCCAAGTCGAACTCGTAGGTTCCGACCTGTTCGCCGTTGCGGTTATGAATGGGAATCGTGGTCATGGTCTTCATTCCCCAGTTTCGGGGTCAGTCAATGCGACGTCGGGAATCTTCGTTGTCCGCTGTCAATCGCGGAGGACATTTCTGACGGTCCCGTTAATCGGCGGCACCGGTCAGACACGGGTGTCAGCGATTACTTTTTCTTCTTCTTGGCCACCTGGGGCACCGAAACCTTCTTCGCCGTCTGATTGAGCATCACGTAGGCTCCGGGAGGACCAGGAACCGAGCCGCGCACCAGGACGAGATTGTTTTCGGTGTCGATTCGCACCACCTTCAGGAACCGAACAGTCACCTGCTCGTTGCCCCACCGCCCCGACATCCGCTTGCCCTTCTTAATGCGCCCGCTCCAACCGCGATTCGTCGCGTGAGCCGCGATACTACCCCCCGCACGGTGATGCCTCTGCGTTCCGTGCGAGGCCCGCAAACCGCTGAAGTTGTACTTCTTCATCACGCCCGCGAAACCACGCCCCTTATTCTTTCCCACCACATCGATAAAGGCGACTTCCGCAAACGACGCGACGGTCAACTTCTCACCCACCGCCGGGGCCGCCTCCCCTTCCTTCAACCGAAACTCCTTGATGAACCGGGGAGGCTCTCCGCCGGGACGCGAACCTTCGGGAGTCTTTTGCAATTCACGCGCCTTCGCACGCTTGCCCCCCAGATCGATCATTCGTCCACGCTCGGCACGCGTCGCCAGTCGGCGCGGCTTTTCGCCGA
>JAPLOC010000229.1:19117-22826 GCA_026692825.1 Planctomycetota bacterium
GGACCCGCTTCGATCACCGTCACGGACACGGCCGTACCGGCTTCATCGAAAATTTGCGTCATTCCGACCTTGCGGCCTAGCAATCCCACAGGCATTACGTCACCTAGTCTTCACCAGCTTCGGAGTGCCGGAACCAATCCGACTCCCGAAAATCACTGAGCTGTGTTCCACATCGACAGAAACTTCACTCCGCGTGGAGTTTCACGTCACAAAACCAACCCAAACGCCATGAATCCAAACAACCGGGACTCAACGGCTTCGGGAACGGCCCCATGCTTCTTCCAACACCGACACTCGTCACATCGCCGGACCAACTCCCGTCGGCCACACGACGATTTTCAGCCCATCGAACCAACCACACGACCCGAACTTCCAGATCCCTCGTTGGGCACCTGAAACTTCGGGTCGCCAGCACGTTTTAGGACTATCTTCCGCCAACCCTTTCAGGCTGGCCACCTCAACCGAAATTCCCCGCGGAACTGAATCACCGCCACAGGAACCACTCCTCCCGAACCACCTTAGGCAGCACCGGGAACCAATTTAATCTTGATGTCCACCCCGGCAGGGAGCGACAACTTGTTCAGCGCGTCGATCGTTTTTCCAGGCGGCTGCAGAATGTCGATCAGCCTTTTGTGGGTCCGGATCTCAAATTGTTCGCGACTCTTCTTGTCGATGTGCGGACTCCGCAACACCGTGTAGCGCTCAATTCGTGTCGGCAATGGAATTGGTCCGTGCACAATCGCACCGGTCCTCTTCGCTGTGTCCACAATCTCGGCAGCGGACTGATCCAACACCGAGTGATCGTAGGCTTCCATTCGAATGCGAATACGCTCTTGCTTCTTACCGGCCACCCGGTCTCCCTTTCCGACGTTACGAAACGCTCTGAAATCTCGGGACCAACTCTCTGCTCCCCCCGCTCGCCGCGATGTTGCGGAAGGGGGGGAAAGTCCAGCATGTTACGTTAGGTTGCTGGGAGTGTCAACTCTGCCGCGTGAAAATAACTCACGCTTTCTTCGCGCATTATCCCAGCATTTCCCGCAACACCTCCGACGGTGCTTCGGAATACTTCAACGGCTCCATCGAATATGACGCCCGTCCCTGGGACATGCTCCGGACGTGAGTAGAATACCCAAACATGCTCGCCAATGGAACCTCGGCCAAAATGACCTGCAGATCCCCCCGCTGCTCGGTCCCGCAAATGGTCGCCCTGCGAGACATCAAGTCAGAATGGACATTCCCCACAAACTCTTCTGGAGTCACGACTTCCAGCTTCATGATCGGTTCCAGCAGAACCAGATTCTGCTCGTTCACCCCCTGTTGCACCGCGTTCAGACTCGCCGCCTGAAAGGCAACTTCCGGATGCTCCAGATCGGACATCGACGCGCCGCGAATGGTCACCCGCACCTGGATCAGCGGGTATCCCAGCAAACCGGCCCCCTGGGCACCGTCCCGAATCGCCTGCTCAATCACTTCCTGCAACGCCGCCGGCAGATCGTTCGGTCCGAGTCGATTGATAATCACCACCGATTCCGAACCCTGAAACGGCTCCAGCTCCAACTCAACCCGGGCCAATTGTGCCACCCCGCCCAACTGCCGACTGAATTCCCCAGTCACCCGAATGGCGCTGCGGATGGTCTCCCGATAACTCACACGCGGCTTATGAACCCGAACCTTCAGCTTGAAGTCCCGCTCCATCCGGTGGCGAATCACCTCCAGATGCAACTCACCCATCCCACTAATGATCGTCTGTCCCGTCTCTTCATTGACGACCGCGCGGAACGTTGGATCCTGCCGGGACAACAAGTGCAGTGTTTCCGCTACTTTCCGCCGGTCGCTGCTCGAATCGGGCTCGACCGCCATCGAAATGACCGGTTCCGGAAAGACGATACTCTCGAGCGCAATCGGATTGGCTCCGTCGCACAACGTGTCTCCAGTTACCGAGTCTTTCAGCCCGGCGATCCCGACAATATCCCCCGCCTCCACCGACTCGGCTTCCAGTTTTTCCCGCCGGTCGGCCTGGATGTGCCACAACTGGTTGACAATTTCCTTCTTGCCCAACCGGGCGTTTAACACCCGGGCCCGCGACTTGAGTACGCCCGAATAAACCCGAACGAAGCAGAGATCGCCGTGCGGGTCTGCCTGAATTTTGAAGATCAAGCCGCAAAACGGCTCTTTCACCGACGGTTTTCGGACTTCAGTCGTCTCTTTCTTCGCACCCGGCCGCAATCCACTCACCGCAGGCCGCTCTGCGGGACTGGGGAGAAACGCCCCGACCGCATCCAACAACGGCTGAACACCAATGAAATTCAGCGAAGATCCACACATTACCGGTTGCAGGACGCGCTGCAATGTTCCCTGGCGCAACAGCCGGCGGATCTCCTGGGGCTCGATGGGTTGTTCTTCCAGGTAGCGGGTGAGAACAGCATCGTCGAGGACGGCAACCTGCTCAATCAGCCGACCCCGCCAATCCTCGGCCAAGCTGCGATACTCTTCGGGAATTTCGATTGTTTCGATCTTTGACCCCTGTGACTCAGGATCGAACAACAACCCCTTCATCTCAATGAGGTCGATGACCCCGTGAAAAGGGTCAGGATCACTGGACGGCCCCTGTCCCATGGGGATCGCGATCGCGACCGGATTTGCCAGCAGTCGGTCGCGAATCTGGTTGAACGTGCGCTCAAAATGTGCGCCGATCCGGTCCATTTTGTTGATGAAGCAGATCCGCGGGACAGCGTACTTGTTGGCCTGCCGCCAGACAGTCTCGCTTTGCGCCTCGACCCCCTCCCGTGCCGAGAAGATCACAATCCCCCCGTCGAGCACCCGCAGGCTCCGTTCGACTTCGGCCGTGAAGTCGACGTGCCCCGGAGTGTCGATCAGGTTGACTTGCCATTCTTTCCAGCGGCACGTGATGGCCGCTGAATAGATGGTGATGCCCCGCTCCTGTTCCTCTGGGTCGAAGTCGGTGATGGTTGTCCCATCATCGACGCTTCCCATCCGGTGTGAGGCGCCGGCGTAGTACAGAATCCGCTCTGTCGTCGTGGTCTTGCCCGCGTCAATGTGAGCAATGATCCCGATATTGCGGATGGTTTCCAGCGGCGCCGACATACCTCACTACCACGCAAAGTGGGCGAACGCCTTGTTGGCGTCGGCCATGCGGTGGACGTTGTCGCGCTTCGTGACGGCGGCACCTTCGCGCTTGTAGGCGGCCAGCAGCTCGTCGGCCAGCCGGGTCGCCATCGGACGCCCCTTCTTGTCGCGACAAACTTCCAGCAACCAGCGAATCGCCAGCGCCTGCTGACGCCGGGAGCTGACCGGAGTCGGCACCTGGTAGTTCGCACCACCCACACGCCGTGACCGGACTTCGATCCCCGGCTTGATGTTCTCCACCGCTTCGGTGAAGACCTCAATCGCCGGCCGATCGGTCACCTTCTCGGCGATAATGTCGATCGCGTCATAAAACACCGCCTGGGCGATGCTCTTTTTGCCA
Source organism: Planctomycetota bacterium (assembly GCA_026692825.1). Classification (GTDB taxonomy): domain Bacteria; phylum Planctomycetota; class Planctomycetia; order Planctomycetales; family Planctomycetaceae; genus UBA10511. The sequence goes on from JAPLOC010000229.1 coordinate 22,605, forward strand.
TCTTTCATCAGACAGTTGATGAACTTGGAAGCGAGAATCGACCCGTACTTGGCGTCGGGCTTCAACTGCTTCGCGCTGGCGGTGAACTTCTGAGCCATCTCTTGACCTCAAACGAAATCGCTGCGGGGAGACTTCCGAGGGGATTGCTCGCGACGGAAGTCCAACCAGAACAACCTGTTCCGGCAATATGGAAACTGGCAAATCTGCCAGGATTGGAATCTG
>JAPLOC010000230.1:0-322 GCA_026692825.1 Planctomycetota bacterium
CGTCCAATTCGCCAGTACCGATTCGCCCGAGTCCCGCACCTTGTTCTCGTTCGTGTCGTGCCACAGCGTCCCGCGCAGTTCCGCCGGCGGGGGAGGCGCGACATACTCCCACTCCACGAATTCCGTCGCCAGTCCCGCATTGTCAGCCAGGTCGTGCAGCCCGCGTTCATCGAACGACAACCGGTAGACCCCATCGATCCCCACCAGGCCGGCCAGTCCCGAAACGCGGAACGTGTGGTCGTTGAGCTTCGAAATCGTCGGCGACGCCGGCAATAGGTTTGGCCCGCCATTACGCGTCAGCGAGAGCGCCGCGGGATCGAGC
>JAPLOC010000230.1:337-4468 GCA_026692825.1 Planctomycetota bacterium
CCATGTCGATGAAGTCAGGCCGAACCGCTCCTGGCTCGCTCGGAATGTTGCCCCACGACGCGACGAACGCCGGCGTCTGGTCGATGTACACCACGTAGCTTGCCGCCGCGCTGTTCCCCGCCGCGTCGGTTGTCACGATCCGCAACTCCTGATTTCCGACCCCATCGAACATCACGGCGATGTCGAACGCGCCGGAATTTGTCTGCTGTGTTCCCAGCAGGCTGTCGGTCGTGTCGTCGTAGATCGCAACGCTAACCGGCGACTCGGCGACGTTGCCGGTCACTCGGACCGCCAGCACATTCGTCACCCGATCCCCCACAACACCCGTATCCGGCGAAACGCCCAGCCCGGTCGCCGCCGCAGGGACGGTCCGGTCGAGCTGCCAGTCCCGAACGAACTGTCCCGCTCCGGAATTCGCCGCCGCGTCGGCGACATCGCTGCCGGCGATCGACAGCCGGTAGCTGCCGTCGAGTTGTGTGATCGCGCTCAGTCCGGTCACACGGTATCGGTCCGAGGCGAGCGCCGTCACCATCAGCCCGGCGGTTGAGACCGATTGCGATCCCCGGGTCAGCCGCACGTCCCCCGCGGTGAAACTCCCCGCCGCCAACGATTCGCTGAATGTGACGTCGAACGTATCAACCAGTTGATTCGTCAGACCGGTTGACAGACCGACGGCGGAACTGACTTGCGGCCCCGTCACGTCCATCGTCCAGGTGATCGACCGCGACCCGACACCCGCGAGACCGGTCGAGCTGACAACGCCTGTCCCCAGCACGGTGAGAACGTAGTTCCCCTCGGCTGTGGTCACGCCCGTCAAACCGCCAACACGGAACGCGTTGGCCGCCGTCTGCGTGAATGTCAGCGCCGTGCCCGCAAGGTCGACGACGGCACCGTTACGCGTCAGAACCAGATCCGCGGCGTCCAACGAGTCAGCCTGGAGATCGCGAGTGAACGCGACGCGCACCGCGGCAACAGCCGAATTTCGCGGACCCGCGGACGGACCCGTCAGGCTGGCGACCGTCGGGGCGGCGTCGGCCTTGGTCCATTCGAGGGTTTTCACGCCGGTGCCCGCATTACCAAACAGATCGGTCACTCCTTCGGCACGCACTTCGAGCCGATAGTGACCGTCCACCGCATTGAGCGCCGCCAACCCATTGATCTGGTACTGCGTGGCGGAAATCGCCGAGATCGAAACGGCCGACGTGATGAGATTCGTCAGATTGCCATCCCGGAACAGCGCGAGGTCGGCGGAGCTGAACGTGCCACCCAGCAGCGGTTCCGAAAAGGTCACGGTCAACGAGCCCACCGGATCGACAACGGTGGACGCGGGGGTCGTGATCGAAGTGACCGTCGGGCCGACCGAGTCGTTGGGGGCGTAGTACAGCGTGTAATGTCCCGTCCCGCCGAAATCGAGCAGGTGCAGAGTGTTCTCGTTGAGGGGCCGCAGGCCACGTTCGATGAACGTGCGATCGGTCTGCCAGGCGTTGCCGCCGGTGATGTTGTCTCCGACGGGAACTTCGAATCCGTCCGAACGGACCACCCGTGTCAGGCGGTATATCCCCGCCCCCAGATCGGGAGTCTTGAAGTAGTTCCAGCCCGCGCCGACTGTCGCCGTCAATTGCACCTGGAGATCGCCGGGAACCGGCGCCGAGTCGCTGCTCACATTCGCGGCGGGAGTGACCGGCAAGATCCGTCCGTCGCTGAGAAACAGCGTATCGGGCGTGTCGTTCACGTCGGGAATGTCGTTGACGAGGTAGTCGTATTTGCCGTCGTCGAAGGCACCGGCCGCCGTGACGAGGTGAATCATCTCGTGGATGTCGACGCTGTCGATCAGCGACAGTCGTTTGTCCCCCAGGCCGTCGACATGCTCGAACGTCGCCTTGTAGTCGATGAACTGCCCCTGCAACGTGCTGGTCATCAGCCATCGCGCCGCCGTGATCTCGCCCGGCTGGATCGCGCCAAAATCGGCCGTGAGCGACGGCGAGAGATTTTGGCCGTCGACCTCGGTGTCGATGATCTTGAAGTCCACCAGCAATCCCTGATCGTTGTCGGTGATCTTCGGCTGTGCCGACACAATCGACACGTTGTTGGCGACGCCGTACCCCACATTGGCGACCATCACCGCCAGGTTGAACGGCTGCGAGGGCTCGATCGCCTCCGTAAACGGGTCGTCACTGAAGACGTCGCGCTGATGGAAGTAATGCACCTGCAGGACCGGGTCGGGTAGGACGGCGATCGTGACCGGCGCCAGTTGCGTGATGACCCGCGTTCCTTCCGAGGTGTAACGCAGAATCGCCCCCACCTTGTAACTGGTCGCGAACTGCGGAGCGGCGTCCCGGGTGGGGACGATCGTCCAGCGTCCCTGGCCGGTCTGTCCCGCGGGAACGAGTCCCCCCACCAGGCTCGTCCCCGATCCGTCGCGAATCTGGAACCGGTCGGTGACGTCGTTGCCATCGAGATCGCTCACCACGATTTGCACTTCAACCCCCGAGAGAGTCTCGCCGCTGCTGTTCTCCAGTTCGAGGGTGGCGTCGAACGCGTTCCGCACAATGATCGCCGTCTGATCGAGCTGCAATCGAATCCGCGGACAGGCCGAGATCGGTTGCACGCAATTGATCTCCCCAGCCAGAATCCGCATGCCGTCGCGGATTGAGTCGACGGCGTTCGCGAAACCGTCGGCCCGGTTTTGAGACTCGCCGGCAATCGCCGCCTGTTGAAGCTGCCGCAGTACCACGCGATCGATAAAGTCGTGGTTATCACTCGGACCGAGTTGCGCGGTCGTCGTGATGCCGTTCGCCAGATAGGCCGCCGTGCGGTTCCAGCGATCGAGCATCGTGTTGACGGCGGCGGCCGCAATCCCTTCGGGAAGGTCGCCGTGCGTCAGGCCGTCGCGCTCGGCGGTCGTCACGCTACGGCCCGAAGGGGACGCGGCGTCGATCGCGTTTGTGAAGCGGGCGATCCACGAATTGAATTTCGTCCCGGTCGACGCGTTGATCCAGGCATCGGCCCCGAACAGGTCGCGGTAGGCGTCGAGTGCCGCTTCGAACCGGGCGACGCGGGCGTCAATCAGGGCGATGATCGCCGTGATTCCCGAGCTGGCGGTCCCCGCCCCTCCCAGCGCCCCTTCCAGACAGGTCTGGCGAATCGACGTCCAGGCGGCAACCAGATTCAGGGTCGGTCCCACGTAGGTCACATCAGTTCCCAGAGCGGCGAGACTCGTCAGCACATCGTCCGCGAAGTCCAGCGCGTTGCTGGTGTCGCTGGCCGAGAGCAACGGCGTGTACCAGTCGGCGTAGGGAACATCGTCGCGCAACAGCTTTTGCAGCGCATTGACGCACGGATCGCAACAGACCGGCGAAACGACCACCTCGCGAAACTCGACCGTGCCCCCCACACTGCCACCGCCACCACCACCGCCCCCCCCACTGAAGCCCCCGCCCGCATAGATTTCGCGTACGCAGAGCGTCGGATCCAGTCCGGTATTGATCACGGGAATCGGCAGTTGGAACCCGATCTTGCCCCCTCCGTATTTCATCGCCCAGTCGAGTTCAACCATCAGCACGCAATCGCTGCCCGAAAGCTCGCTGGTTTCATCGGCTGTTGCCACCCGTTCCAGCAGTACGGGAATGGTGATCGACGCCTTGGCGGCCAACGAACCGAAATTGGTGATGAGCGGTGTGATCTTCAGGAATCGGTTCTGGCTGATGACCAAATGCACGTCCAGCGCCGCGATCAAGCCGTGATTGGTGATCGTGAGTTCGGTCTGCTTCGTGTCGCCTGGGTTCACGAGGTCGGCAAAGTCGATCACCGGAGGATCGGCGACCAGCACCGGTGCCGGCACGTTCGCTTCGAACTCCGTCTGAACCACGATCTTCGTCTGGTCGGCGATCTGGGTCGGAACCACCTGGAAGGTGTATCTCACCAGGTCGCGCGCCAGAAACAGCGACACCTGGTCACTTTGCCCGGCGGCGACAAACGTTGTGTACCGAGTCGCATGATGCTTGGCCGCCGAGATCTCGACCGAGTAATACCCTTCCGGCAACTGTGAAGCGACGACCGTCCCCGCCGACCCCGTCGTTCCCTGGAACACCACCGTGCCCGAAAGTGCGTCGGTAACCCGAACCGTCGCGC
>JAPLOC010000230.1:4542-11791 GCA_026692825.1 Planctomycetota bacterium
CGCGCCCGCGACTCGCGGTGCCCCCTCGGCGTATTCCGTGAACTCGTCGACCACTTCGATCGACAGATCCCCCTTCGATTCACTCAAACTGCGGAACGTGAACGGCACCGTCAACTGCGAGTCGGCAGCGGCCAGGACCAGCGTCCCCTGGAATTCCCCCAAAGACAGATTGGCGGGAGGGAGCAGTTGCAGCACCACCTTCGCTGACTTTCCGGGCAGAATCGTGGGCATCGTCGCGCCGGTCGCGGCGGTCAACCACGAAATCGCCGGCAGCCGGACCGCGATCGGTCCGGTCTCGGCTCCGCCGTCATTGGTGACGGTGAATTCGACCAGCCGCTGCTGCCCGCGGAGCATCCCCGACGCCAGACTGGTGGTGTCGCTGACCAGGTGCGAATGCAGCGTTTCCACAGTCACGGCGATCGGAATATTTAGTGTCGCCCCTTCGGCCGTGTTGACACGGAACGTCACCGTCCCGGCGGCCACCGACGCGTCGAGCGCGTTCAATTCGTAATGCAACACCAGCGAACCCAGACCGGGAATGTGCTGCCCGGCCTGACCGTTCCCCAGCGTCGCCACCACCTGCACATTGGCGGGGGCGTCGACCAGTTCGACCGCCGCCCCGGTCAGATCGAGATCGCTGAGATTCGTAATCGTGACGTCGCCGGTCTTGGTGGCCCCCCCGCTGATCAGGGTGACCGCGACGTTCTTCGGCTCCGCGGTCAGGCCGATGAGCGTGAACTGGTCGTCGACCCCCACGGCAGTCGTTCCCGGATGGTGGGCTGTCGCGGTGTAGTGTCCCGCCTCTCCCGGCAGCGGCTTGAATTTCACCCGATAATTGCCCGCCGAATCGGTGATCGCGGCGATGGTCCGCTGGTAGCCCCGCACGACAAGGTCGATATTGACGGGAACGTACGGCACAGGGGCATTCGTCTGCGCGTCGACCGCCCGTCCATATAGCGTGACGATCGCCCCGGCCAGAGCCGTTTCGGTGTCGGTTTGCACCACCGCGCTATAGGCGGGATGAACGTGAATCGGGATCGCCGAGACACGGGTGTTGTTGGTTTCGATCCCTTCGAGGATCACATCTTCCGCGTCGGTCGTGACAATGATCCAGTAGTCGCGCGCCTGGTTTGGAATCCGGACCGGAACGGTCTGACTGAAGAAGTTGAACGGTGCGTCACCCTGCAGGTTCACCGTGACGGAATAGTCCCCGACAAACGTATCGTTCCCCAGGATCGGATCGGTGGAGAGATAGACCCGTTGCGTCAGCGTTCCCGACGCATCGGACCGACCGAGATTCTTGACCGTGAAGCCGACATTTTCATAAGTGTCGGTGAACGCGTTGGCCGGGACGGTCACATCGGTGACGACCAGGTCGGGAGCGTCGAAGTCACTGACCGCCAAAACGTCGCTCGAGCCGGAGAAGCCGGCGGCGCTGACGGAGATCGTCACCGACTGCGTGCCATCGACCAGCCCGTCGGCGACCGTCGAAACGCTGAAGGTGACCGAGTCCGCCCCCGCCGGGATCGTGACCGTCGCGGGGACGGTCGCCTCACTCGTGTCGCTGCTGGCCAGAGTGACGACCAGCGGACTGGCGGTACTGGTATTGCGGGTCACGGTCCCGACCGCGGCGGTTGCCTGCCCCTCACCTACAAAGGCGCGGTCGAGCGTGAACTGCAACGACGGACCGTCGTCGTCGCGGATCCGCAGGTTGGCAGTGTCGTGACCATTGGGAATCGTCTCGCCGGTCAGCGGGTATTCGCCCGCCACTTCGATGTCAATCAGGTGATCGCCGTTCGCCAGCGTGTTATCGATGGGGGTCAGACCGAAGACCGCCAGCGTTTTGCCCGCAGGGATCACGACCTTTGTGGGCACGTCCAGCCGCGACGGGTCACTGACTCGCACCTGCACCGTCAGTGCCTGATCAGTGGCAACGTCGCGACGGACAGTCGCCAGAATCGCCGAGTTCCCCGCCCCTTCCGCCACCGACGCGAAGTTGAGCTGCAGCGTCAGTGTGGGGAGATCGTCGTCGTCGACCAGGAGATCCTGACTGGCATTGTGATAACCGTCGGCGGTCGCCGTCACGGTGACGTTGGCCGACGACTCGGGAGTCGCGTTGTTGATCGTGCTGACGGTGAACGTGGCGCTCGCCTGATTCGCGGGAATGAGTACTAATGCCGGCGTGGCGACCTGTGCCGTGTTGGCACTCGCGAATTCCACCAGCAGCGGCTGATCGCTGACGACCTCGCGGGTCACCGTGGCCAGCGTCGACGTTCCTTCGAGAAGTTCGGAATTCGATACCGTCAATGTGAGGTGCGGCCGATCGACGTCGAGAACCGTCAGCGTGGCGGTTCCCGCCGCGAAGCTGGCGGCAGCGGCCGAGATCTGCACCGATTGGTTGCCATCGGGCATCGAGTCGGAGACAGGCGTCGCGAGGAACTCGACTCCCGACTGCCCGGCGGGAATCGTCACGGTCGCGGGAACCGTCAATTCGCTGGAATCGCCGGAGGCGAGCGTCACGGTGAGGGCGTTGGTTGTGTCGCCGTTTCGCATCACGACGCCGCGGAGCGCCCCGGCGGCATCCTCGCGGACCTGACTGGCGGGTAGCGTGACCCGCAGCGCGAGAGGGATGTTGATCGCACTGCCGGCGACCGCCCCGTTATTCGCTTCGTTCGACTCGTCAATGGTGGAGCCGGTATCCGTCACGACCACCAGATAAACCAAGCCCCCCGATCCCTGGCCAAAGGTTGGCAGGACAATGGTCGCCTGATGTGCGCCGACGTCGCTGAATGTGAACTCTCCGAGAAACCGGTCATTGCCAATCAACGCGTCGCTTGAGAGGTAAATCTGTTCCTTGACCGGAGTCGCGCCCGCCGACGAACCGAGGTTTGTGGTCGTCCAAGAAACGCTGATCGACTGCCCGGCGACCGCCGCCGCGGGAGCCGCCAGGTTCTGCGGAACCAGATCCGCGAGCGCCAGCGAGAAGGTGGTTGTGAACGAGTCCTGCACCGCTTCGCCAGGAACCCCGTCAGCATCCTGGTCAAGGGCGTTCCCTGCCAGATCAAGCACCCCGGGGCCAACCGTCAACGTATACCCGCCGCTGGCGGCCTGTCTCGCGAACGGAATACGGTAGGTGGTTCCCGAGACGAGCGCTGGATTGCCAACCGCAACCGCGCCGTTCGGCCCGACCAGTGACACATCCCCGGCGACGAAACGCCCGAGCGCTTCATTGAACGTGACGTCGACATGGTCGGGAGTGATTGTCAGCAAACCGGTGGGGGTCGCCGACAGCGCCCGCGGGCCGGTTTTGTCGATTGTGATGCTGAACGAAGTCGCTTTTGCGAGCGGATTACCAGCGAGATCAGTGATCGCCGGCCCGATCGTGACGGTGTACTCCCCTTCGAGCGACTGTGTGGGAAGCGCGACGTCAAACACGCGATTGTCACTGCCGGCGACGGCGGTGACGCTGATCGGACTGATCTGTCCAACCGGTCCGATCAGGCTGATGTCTTCCGCTGAAAGGCTGCCAAGCAGAATGCTCTCGCTGAACGTCACCCGCAGGGTCGACGCATCGGCAATCCGCGGACCGACCGGCGTGAATCCGGTGACTTTCGGTTTGACGACGTCATAGCCGAATTGCAGGTGGTCCACTTCGATTCCGCCGCCGGAATTCGAGATTTTGATTGCTGAGATTCCCTTTTCGTTCTCGACCCCAAAAAAGCGATCTTCGTCAGTCTCGCCGGCATGTGACGTGCTCGATGCAGAGTATCTCGCCAATTCGCCGAGAGAGTTTCCATTGGAATCGTATGCTTCAAATCTTACGGGACCGTCACCGTCGGTCCACACAACACCAACGCGAATCGGAAACGCTCCGGCGGAGTTGGGTTCAAAGGAAAAACGAACCCCGGTCGCCCCGGGGGACGCGAAATAGCTCTCGCCTGAACTTCCAGAACCATCGATTGGGCCATTGTCCGCGTCGACCGAGTCGACTTGGGCCGAGCCGCCAAAGACGTTTCGTGTCACTCCGCCTCGGTCAGCCCGTACATTGGGGGTGTTCAACAGTCGATCTTCAAAATCCTCGAGGTAAAAACTTGAACCCAATTCCGACATATCAAACGGGCTGTCATTTCGGCTTAGGTACGGCAGCGGCCCCAGAAATGTGGTGGTTCGATCAAGAAGTCGAAACTCATCGTGGAATTTCGCGACAGCTTCGTTTCCGGCCAGATCAGCAATCTGAGCGCCACCAGTCAAGACGTAGGTACCGACAGTTGCGATCGGATTGAAAGAAACCGTATACTCGTTTGCGCTCCCGAAAACTTCTGTAATCGAAACGTCAGTCGCATCCGGCCCAGTCAGCGTTAATCCCGATCCGAGGCCGATCGCCGGATTAATCGCCTCATTGAACAACAGCGTTCGACGGGGTGCCGGCGCACGCATGTCGGCCGACCCAATATTCAACGTCGGGGCTTGGGTATCCATCGACAGAGAAATCATGGTCGAAGTGCTTTGCCCAATCGACGGCTGAAACGACGCGCCGATGTCGTGTGGTCCGTCGCTCAGCGCGGCGAGTGTGATCGAATAGACTCCCGGCGAAGGAGCGACAATCGTGGCGTCGATCGAGCCGTTCGCGTCGACATCGAGATTGATCGTTCCCGGCTTGTTGACCGTGATTTTCAGGGTCGGAGTTGTGTCGTTCGTCAGATTGTCGGTCGACGAGACTCCCGAGTCGCTGGCGGCGATCAAGTCGAGCGCCACGAGCGTGGAGATATTGCCCAATCCCTGGATAATCGGAATCGCAGTGCCGAAGAGCGTCGTCCCCGTGGTGTTTTGGATCGCCTGTGCGTTGACGGTCACGCGCTAGATGTCGGTTGGCAACGGAGACGAAAGAACCAACGTCGCGGTCTTGCTGGCGGAATCCCAGGCGACGCTGGAGATGTTGGCCGACAGATTGACGCTGTTGGAGTCGTCGAAGATGCCATCGCCCCCGCTGGCCATCAGGGAGTAGTTGGCTGGGTTGGAGACTTGGGTGGAATTCATGTCGTCGGTGTAGACGACTCGGATCACGCCGGGGTCAACTTGAACGTCGACGATGCTGGGGCGGGTGAGGTCGAGGATGCCGTTGTTGGTGAACGTCATTCCTGTGGTGGTGACAATCCCGTAACCGCCAATGAGCGCGCCGTATTGGTTGTCGAGCGATGAGCCGGTGAAGGTGATTGTGGCACCGAGATTGGCGATGATGCCGCGGTTGATGTGGTGGGCGGCGGCGGAACCGATGGAGAGGTTGAAATTCGCGGCGATTTGCCCTTCGTTTTGGATGGTGCCCGCAATTTGTCGACCTCCTCCCCCGCCGACGACGGCTTGAATCACTCCGGTACCTGCATTGACGAAATGCGTCCCGCCAACCTGCAACTTCGACGTGCGGTCAGTGCGCGATGAATCGAGAGTAATAGTCCCGCGATTGGCGGCACCGTCGACCGTCGTCAACGTGGTGTTGTAGGTGTAGTCGGTTTGAAGATGCAGGTCGACATTGGGTAGATTAGCGGTCGCGAGCGTGTTTGAGCCGTACATCGTCACGATCGTCGCTGCGGTGGGCGACTCCGTGACTTCAATTGTCGAGTTAATCAAGTAGCCATTGCCAGAGATTGAGCCACCAGCGACCACGTATGTTCCCACAATATCGACGTATGCCCCGCCGACGACGTCGATCCGTCCTCTGTTGGCAAGTTTGCCGCGAATCTGTCGACCACCGCCTGCGCCGACGACCGACTGAATCAGGCCGGTGGCTGCATTAACGAACTGCGACCCGCCAATCAGCAACTTCGCTGTGCGGTCACCCCGCGTCGAGTCAAGAATGATCGTGCCGCGGTTCTCGGCCCCGTCCAGTGTTGTCAACGTAGTGTTGTAGGTGTAGTCCGTCTGTAGACGAATCGTTGTTGAGACAGAGAGATTGGCACCCAGCGTGCTGCCAGTTCCGTACACGTCGATCCTCGACACGCCCGTCACGCTCTCAGCAACTGTCGAAGCGACATCCACCAGATTCAGCGTTCCAGTAACCGAACCGCCCGTGAAGTGGAACGTACCGCCGACAATCGTGACCGCACCGGCACCGCTGACCACGCCGTCCGCCATTTCGAAATTCGAAACAGCGTTGTTCACTGTCAGCCCGATGCCGGATTCGACCGTGATGGTCCCGTAATTTGTCAACGACCCGGTTATTTGCCGACCGCCGCCCCCATTTTGAATGACATTGATGTGTGCATCGGTGGAATTGATGAATTCCCCCTGTGTGACAACGATCGACGTCGTGCGGTCACCGCGGGGCGAATCCAGATTGATCGTGCCACCGGAGTTCACTCCCGACTGAAACGTGAGTTTCGTATTGACGATGGCATTCGAAACTAACGTCAATGTTTCGGAGTTCGCCAGACTCTTGACTGTGACGTCGCCGATCAGCAGTACAGAGGCGCTTCCAGGAACATCAATCGTCACATCATCATTCGCCCCAGGAACCTGATTCCCGTTCCAGTTGCCGGCGGTGGTCCATAACCCGGTGCCGGCATTTCCGGTCCAACTGACGGCCGCCAGCAGTACGCGGGACTCAAGTGCCTCAATGACTGCTGGTAGCGAGCCTCGGCGGCCCCGCGATTTGAGGGAACGGCGGGACCGGGTTCCCCATTTCATTTGCCAGGGAAGATTCCGCAACCAGGTCTTGAAGGCCGAGATCATGGGGGTTGGTCCGGTGGGGTGCGGGCGGTGTTGGCTGGGAAGGGTTGTGTGGGGTTGGGTCGTATTTCGGGACGGCAGGGGGCTGACGCCTCCCCGCTCGCCTGGGTTCAAACGCGGCCGCCGCCGGCCGGACCCGACCCAGGCTGGGCCGGCAGGCAGCGGCGCGCGGTGAATTCCGAAACGTGGGACTCGAACGAACGGCGGAAACGGGGCTCCGAACGTTGCAGCCGGGTGTATTTCCAGCGATCTACCTTATCTACGCCGGCACCTAACACTAAAATTTCAGTTTTTGTGGTTTCGAGTTGATTTCGGCCGAGGTGGTGCATGTTTGGCGTCCTGGTGGTGGCACCTGCGACCCGAGTGTGTACTTTAGTCCCCGTATTCTTGATTTTCGCACAGGAATATACGGATGTCAATGTTTTGTGCGTGGATCTGGAAAATTCGGGTTATTTTGGAGCTGGCGGCCTTGGAGTGCGGGGCCTTGTCCCCGCCTTTCGTTCTTCCGAAGTCCATCTGTCATCAG
>JAPLOC010000230.1:11809-22799 GCA_026692825.1 Planctomycetota bacterium
TGTCATCAGGCACAGTAGACATGCGACCTCCACTTTCCGTTTGTCCGGAGTAAAGATTTTTAGACAGGATGAAGAGGATGAAAGGGATTGACAGGATGAAACGAGGGAAGGGAGGGGGCAAGCGAATATGCGGTGTAGGACGGGCTCCCGAGGAAGGTCGGATGGGTGGATTTGTTTTCGTTTTTCTTTTCATCCTGTAAATCCTGTCATCCTGTCTCAATTTCCTTTTTTCCGGGTGTGCCTCGAGCGCCAAGCCGCAGGTCGGGGGTCGAACGTGCCTGTGAATCGGTTGAATGGCGCGCGATTTTCGTCGCGGTCGCCGGGACGGGTTGCGCCCCGTTGGGGCTTTGAGGTCTGGTGTGGGGCCAGAACCCAGGGCTCCGCCCCGGATCTGGGCTGCGCCCAGCCGCGGGGCTGCACCCTGGGCTATCGAATTTCGCCCCGTTGGGGCTGTTTTTGAGACCTGAACCGGCACCTGCTGAAGTGTTGTTGGCGTCTGGGATGGACGCTCCCCCGTTGGGGCTGAACTTGACGCCGGTACCAACACCCGAGCAACAACCACAGATCGGGGGCCGTGCGTGCCGGGTGGAGGATGCCGACCGGTTGAAGCGCCCTGACACTCCCGCCGAAAGCCAATCGGCAGGCCGGTGGTCAAACTGCCTGCTGGAGGTCGATGGCGGATGAAGGAATGGCGGGATCGAGATCGCGCACTCCAGGGATTCATGGACACCGCCGGGGTCGGGCGGTTAATCTGCGGGCGTTGATGCGTTTCGCCTGTCCGGTGAAATTTCTCGACAGCGAGTTTCCGTGTTAGATTCCCTCACTCCCGGGCGTAGAGGCTGATGACAACCGCCGCCGACTCCCCTTCGACCGATCCGTCGTTGCTCCGCATGTTGGGCGACCCGGTGATCGCCCACAAGGTGTGGGTGACGTTTGTCAGAGAATATCGGCCGGTCATTCTCAAATGGTGCCGCCAGCGGAAATTGCAGGAGGACGATGTCGAAGAGATCTATTCCCGGGTCATTTTGAACCTGTTGCAGGCGTTTCCGGAATTCAAGTACGACCCGATCCAGCGGTTTCGCGGCTACCTGATGACCGTGGTTCTCAACGCGCTCTTCAGCTACTGGCGGGAGCGGAAGCGGAAACCAGGAAACTGGAGCTTTGGCGGTGAGGATGGAGATGAGTATCCCCGGGAATTCACGCAGTTCGCCGAGGCGTTTGACCGCGACGCGAGCCAGAAGCTGGAATTGATCGAACGGGCGATTCCCAGGGTTCGCGACCGGGTACAGCCCACGACCTGGGACTGCTTCTGGATGTTGACCGTCGAGGGCTTGAGCGGAAGAGAAATCGCGGCCCAGTTGGGGATTCAGATCGCCAACGTGTACGTGTACAGCGAACGTGCCAAGAGGATGTTGCTGGAAGAAGTCACGCATATTCGCGGGAATCAGTGATGCTGACGTGTTGCCCAAGCCAGGAAGAACTGTCGCGATTTCTCCGGGAGGAGTTGCCGACCGGGGCGGCCGCGGAGATCGCCGACCATATCGAGGGGTGCGGAAGTTGCGCGACACAGTTGGAGTCGATGGCGGTCGAGCGGCCGTTCGCCTGGGCGTTTTCGACATCGAACGATCCGATCGCTGATGAAACCTCCGTCGATCGCGCGGTGGAGCGGGAACCGCGCGAGGGAGAGGCTGGCGGAGGCGGTTCCTCGCGAGCGGTACGACCGCACGGGTCGGTCCGAATCGCCGACTACGAGATTCTGGAGGAAATCGGTCGCGGCGGACACGGGGTGGTGTTTCGCGCGATCCAGAAGAGACTGGGGCGGCCGGTGGCGCTCAAGCTGTTGAAGCGCGGGGGACTGGCGTCGCGCGATGAGACCGCACGGTTTCTGGCCGAGGCGGCGGCGGTGGCCCGGTTGCGACATCCCGCGATTGTGCAGATTTTCGATACGGGGACAACGGACGAGACTGTGGACGGCGGCGAGCCGTGGTTCGCGATGGAACTGCTGGAAGGGGGAACGCTGGCGGAGCGCAGTCGGGGGGTGCCGGTCGACGGGCGACATGCCGCCCGTCTGGTGGAACGCCTGGCTCGAGCGGTGGCGGCGGCGCACTCCGCGGGGATCGTGCATCGGGATCTGAAACCGGGGAATGTGCTGTTTGTCGCGCCGGGGAAAGAGCCGCCGGCGGAATCGCAGGAAGCGCCCGGGTGGAGCGACGACGAACTGGTGAAAGTGGGCGATTTCGGGTTGGCGAAACAGATTGACGTGGAGGCGGGACTGACGCCGACTGAGGCGATTGTGGGGACACCCAGTTACATGGCCCCCGAACAGGCGGCGGGTGACGCGAAGCAGGCGACACCCCTGGTTGACGTGTACGGGCTGGGGGCGATTTTGTATGAGCTGCTGACCGGCCGTCCGCCGTTCCGGGCGAAGTCGACGTTTGAGACGCTGATGCAGGTGCGGTGGAACGAACCGGTAGCGCCCCGGCAGTTGCAACCCGGGTTGCCGCGCGATCTGGAGGTGATCTGCCTGAAATGCCTGGAGAAACACCCGGAGCGGCGGTACGCGTCGGCGGAGCTGTTGGCGGAGGATTTGGGGAGGTTTGTCGCCGGGCTGTCCATTGAGGCGCGGCCGCCCGCGTGGTACGAGCGCGGAGCGAAATGGTGTCGCAGGAATCCCTGGCGGGCGACCGCAATGGGGTTGGCTTCCCTCACGTTTCTGACGGTTGCGATGTTCGTCTGGAACACGGAAAGAACCTGGTTCGCAAGTCGCGGAGAGACGTTGTTACAAAGCTTGCCAACCGTCAACGACACGGGATTTCCTGAAGTGATCAAGCAACTCAATGAGGTGCGGGAGTTTACTGATCCCGGCCTCAGAAAGTTTGCAGATGACCCGAGTCTGTCGGAATCAGTCAGACTGCGAGCCCAACTGGCACTGCTGCCTGTTGAGCCGGACCGTTTGGAGTCGATCTACCAGAAAATTGACATCGCCACCCCCAGCGAACTGCGGGTGATGCAGACACTGTTTCAAAAACATCGCTCAAGTCTCACGCCACGGCTATGGGCCGAGATGGTACGCATTCCCGGGTTGTCCGCGTTGGAACGAACTCGCCGTGCCTGTCTACTTGCGGCGCTCGATCCTGACGACTTGAGATGGAGCGTGCTGGGCCCGCAGGTCACGGATTTTGTCGTAACCGAGAGTCCGCTCTTGGTCCGCGATTGGGAGGAAGCGTTCCTTCCAGTGCGCAGCCGGTTGATTCCGCGGCTGATCGAGGTTCATCGCGATGAGCCGAGGCCCTCATCCGAGCGACTTTTGGCTGCCACATTGTTGACTAAGTATGTCAGTCACGACGGCAAGCAACTCGCGGAACTCATTTCCGAGAGTGATCCCCAGCAATTCGCGGTCCTCTTCCCTTCTTTGCAGACCAACCAAGACGTCGCCAAACCAATTCTGCGAACGATGGTGCAAACCGAATCGGATTCACCCGCCAACGATCTGGTGCGTGACGCGCTCGCACGGCGGCGTTCGCGGGCCACGGTGGCGCTGATCCATTTGGGCGATGTCGACTTGCTCGATACGATGCTGATCACGGAAGATCTGCGGAAACGGGGCCAGCGCGATTACGAATCGGGCGCGTCGGTCTCTGCCGAGGCTCCCAACGAAGACGCGCCGCGGGCAACCAGTTTTCTGATTCACGACCTGGCAAGGTACAACGTATCGGCGACGCAGGTGATCGCCGCTTTACGGCGGTGCGATCCCAAACGCCCCGAGGTGAAGTATGCGCAATTGCTGTCGCTGGGGGAGTTTTCGGAACAACAACAACTGACGGCGGCGATGCGTGACGAGATTCTGACGGACCTGGAGGAGGCCTATGTCACTCACCCCGATTCGGGAGTGCATGGCGCGTTGACGTGGTTGCTGGGACAGCGTTGGGGACGTGCCGACCGACTGGCGGAATTGGACACCCGTTTGCGTCGGAGACTCCCGGACGACGGTTTTGACTGGTTCGTGGACACGACCGGACGGACGTTTACGGTGTTTCGTGGGCCATTTCAGGCGGTCTTCGGTTCACCGGCGGGCGAGCGGCATCGACACCGGTCCGTCGAAGATCAGCAGAGGGTGAACATCGAGTACGATTTCGCCGTTGCAACCCGGGAAGAGACCGCGGGAGATTTCGCCGACGCTCGACCGGACCTGGACCCGGTGCTGGAGCGGATGAAAGCTCCCTACAGTGGCGAGGAATACCACGATCGTCGCGAACCGGCGCGGGACGTCGGCTGGTTGCAAGCGGTCGCCTACGCACGTTGGCTGAGCGAGCGAGAAGGTTTCGCGAAACCCGAAGACGAGACGACCTGCTACCCCCCTTTAAGCCAGATTGGTTTGGACATGACCATAAAATCGGGGTTTCTGACACGGCCGGGGTATCGGCTCGCGACGCGTTTTGAGTGGGAATACGCGTGCCGGGCGGGAACCCGAACCCCCCGGTTCTACGGCCATGACCGGCCGACAATGGATGGATACGCCTGGTCGTTGCAGAACGCCGACGATTGGCCGGGGCTGGTCGGGACGTTGAAGCCGAACCAATACGGCCTGTTTGACATGCTGGGCAACGTGTGGGAACAGACGATGGACTGTCCCCTCGAAACGCGAGGGGCGATTGCGATTGCCGTCGAAGGGGATTTGACCGAGCATCGGCAACAGGACGCCCGGGGGGGCTCGTACCTGTACCACGCGCCATTCATCCGCTCGGCGGTGAGATACCGCATCTTCCCGGCGGGCCGGGACTATACGCTCGGCTTTCGTCTCGTTCGCACGCTGCCGCGCGCCGCGGAGAAGTCACCCGGGGAATGATGTGATTGTCTGTGGAATTCGAGACGACTATGCGGAGCCGCCCACGTCAGTAAGCAGTCGTCGACAATCGCTTTGGAGCCGTCCACAAACAATTTCGTGGTGTGTGATGTTTCAACGACTCGGCGTTTGAATCGCAAACGACGAACTCGAAAGTGGACCTTGACTCAGCGCGCACATTGGGCCGCGCTTTCGGCGAAAGCGGGCTACGATCCCCCGGACTCTCGGACCAACTGCCGCAGATTCGCCATGACGACCGGCTGCGGACAACTCCACACCAAAAAGAACATCGCTTCGCGCACCGCCCGCTCGGCGTAACTTCCTGCCACAAAGCCCGCACCTTTGGTTGCCGCCAGCAAGACTTGGGTGGCCCGTAAGACCAGCGAATTCGCACGGGTTCGCAACGATTCGTTGGTCCCTCCCGGGGTTCCACAGGCGTCGCCGCTTGAGGCATCCAGGAGTTCCCGTTCCAGAACGATTGCTTCCTGCCTCAGCGGAGTCGCGAATTCTCGCAACTCGGCACGACGCCCTGCGTGGTCGTCCAAGGCATCGATCGCCCCCAACGTATGGCCGAGCGCCAGCGCAGATGTCGACAGCGAGCCGGTGCTGACGTTGGGCCCTTGCCGCATCACGTTTTCGGTCGGCGGTTGAACCACGTCGCTGGAGCGGACAACCACCCGATCGAGAATCACCGCGGAGGTTTGTGAAGCCGAGAGTGCCAGCAGTCGAACGGGAACGGCTACCGTGACGCCCGGCGAACTGGTCTCAACGGCCGCCAGAATTTGTCGACCGTCGGGGAGTGTGCCCCCCGTCACAATGTATTGAGCCTGCGGCGCTCCGGTGACCCACGGAATCTCCCCTGAGAGTTCGAATCCCGCGTCTGTCGGAATCGCCCGCACCGCCGGCACGCCAAGATGCTGGCGCGAGGTTGTGAGATGCGAAATCCCGACCGTCGCGAAGATCTCGTTGCGTGCCAGACGCGGGAGCAGTCGTTGTTTGAGATCGACGTTGGGCGAATTGGCGATTCGCTGGCAGGCGCCATTCCTTTGGGTGAGGATGAAGGCCGTTGTGAGACACGCCCGGGAGAGGGCAATGTATCCCCCGAGCATCTCGTGGGAACTGACGTCAATTCCGCCCAGGTCCGTCGGCAGTCCCCAGCGCAACACTCCCGCCTGGGCCAGCGCATCGAACTGTCGGATTGGCCAGGCGCTCTCGTCGGTACCGCCGGCCGCCAGTTCTTTCAGGCGGTCGGCGACCGGTTGAATCTCGCAATGCGCCGTGGCGTCAGCCGATGTCATTCGTCCGCCAGATTGTCCTTCACGAACTTCGAGGCGGCTGTTCCTACAAATCGCAACAGTCCCGTGTCGATCTTGACCGCGACGTGCGCTTTGCCTTCAGAGTCGCCCAGCGAAAACTCAATGAGGTCGTCGTCTTTGGTGAACGCTTTGGACGCGATCTTTTGCAGATCCATGTCGCCCATCAAAGTCGAAACCTGTTCGAGTGGCGACTTCGACGTGTCACGTTGCGCTTTGGGAAGGGCAGTCTTCTTTTCACCCTTGGCCGGGGCGGCTTTGGGGGCCGGGGTGGCCTTCGCTTTCACCGGCAGCGGATTCCGCTTGCGGTAACTGTCGATGAACTGTGTCAGCGGGCCCATCCGCAGAGACACCACCAGAGGAGGAACAGCATCGGTCGGCGCACCCGCCGCCGCGTACCACAGTACGCCATTCCCCAGGCCGATGTAAATCGAGCCGTCCGCCGCGATGATCTCGGCCAGATTCGCCTGCACCCCGGGCGAAACAATCTTGTGGATTTCCACTTCCCCGGCTTTGTCGACATTGAGTTCGACCGTGATGGGACCAGCGGCGGCTTTGATCTTCTCCAGGAGCTTCAGGTACTTCGCAGTGTCGGGAATCTTGAGCGCACCCAACGTGTCGAAGTGTCCGTTGCCGGTCCCCCACGATCGCAGGCAGCCGGTCAATTCCCCTTGTTCCGCCACGTCGGCCATCGCTTCAAACAAAATCGCCAGCGAATCTTTGTCGGCAGTTTTTTGGGCCGCCTCTTTTTTCGCGTCGGAATCGATCAGTTGCTCGACATGGTTTTTCACCAGTTTCGCCAGTTCGGCGGCATGCGCCTTGCGCAGCGGGTCGAGGGTCAGCTTCGAGGTCATGCTGATCGCCGCCCCCTGTGACGACACCAGCGCGTAAGCCGAGGGCTCGTTTTTCACCAGTTCCGCGCTCGCCGCCAGCGGGGTGTTGGGAAGTGCCGCCAGCAGAATGTCGAGTGCGCCCGTCTTCTTCTCGTTGTCGAGCCGCCACAGAAAATCAATGCTCGAACTCTCGGCGTAGAACCGTTCCAGCTCGGCGACCACCTGCTTAAAGGAACCGTCACGCAGATCGAAAGCGGTTTGGGCCTCACCCTCTTTCTTCTTGGCGGCTCCCAGCAGTTCCTTGCGGATTTTGTCGAACGCTTTCAGGCGATCTTCGGGCTTTTGGGATTTCCCGTCGATCGAAATCGCCAGGTCCACTCCCTCGGGCTGGGAATTCACGATTGGTCCTTTGAGAGCCCGCACGTCGGCGAGTTCTTTGCCAATATGGACCACGTCGGTTTCACGGCGGGAAAAGCCATCAAAACCGCTGAACATCAGTTTTTCGGTCGGCTGCAACCGCAGGGGAACGGTCTTCGTTCGAATTGCGGCCGGCACCAGACGAATCAGCGCGGGGGAGGGGGGCGGGTTCATTTTCAAATCGAGATCCCACAGATTCTCCACCAATTTCTGGTACTGCGGATCGGTCTTGGCCGTCCCCGGCGAACCCTTTACAGGGAGTGACATCGTCATATTCAGCCCGGAAGCTGACGACATCATCCGAACCCCCAGAGGTTTGTCCTTCTGGATCCCGACGATAAAGACGTCGAGCGTTTCGGTGAGCGTGGTGTAGCCCTTCGGATCCTCGGCCAGATCGAAGGGAACTTTGAGATCGCCGTAGAAATTCTCCAGGCTGGGGAGCACGACCGTGATCGTGTTGATTCCCGCCGGCGCAGCGGCTGGCGTCTGGGCGAACGCGGCTGTCGACAAAAACGCGACCAGGAACGCGGTCAGAGTGATGCTCCGTCTCACGAAATCGACTCCTTCAATCAAATCTGCTGCGGCAACAGCGGGGCTCCCCCCGGATCGGCGTCCCTCAGTTTAACGGGTGGCGGGAAATGGGGAAAGGCGGTTTGACGCGTGGATTGTCCGTCAAGTGTTTGTGGCGTCGATCTGGTTGCGAGGAGATCTTCGTCGAACTAAGTCGCTGAAAGAACGAATGTCCGATTTCGCCCCGCTCGCGGTATAACCCCCGAGAATTGACCGACCAAGCCACACTCAAAGCTCAATCGACGGACCTCGGACTCCCTGGATGGTGGTGTGCAATTCAGCACCGACCTGAAACTCCGCCAAAATCGCCCGCGCCACGTCGGCGGCCAACTCGGTCCGATTGCACTCCTGGCTGACGTGGAGCTGAACGACGTGCCGTAACCGGTCGGGTCGCGAGTGATGGATACATTCTTTCAGCAGCCGGGCCCCCTGGTGGTTCGAGAGATGTCCCTGGTCTCCCAGTACCCGGGCGACCAGCCAGGGAGGGCGTTTGCTCCCCTTCTGCAGATCGAGATCGTGATTGAACTCAAGCGCCAGCACATCAACGTTCGCAAACGCGGGAGCGAGTCCCCGATCCCACGATCCCAGGTCGGCGGCATACGCGATCGCCCATTCTCCCCGTTGGGCTCCCGTCGCCCCTTCCAGACGAAATCCAAACGTCGGCCCCCCGTCGTGCGGCACAGCAAGTGGTGTGCAGTTGACCCCCGAGATTGGCGAAAACCGTCGACTCGCTTCGAAGTACCGAACCAATCCCCCCAGCGCCAGCGGGACAAAGGCCGGCCCGTTCAATTGCAGCGTGGCGCGATGCCCGGAATGACAAAACAGCGGAATCCGACGAGCCAGCAACTCTTCCAGAACACCGGGATGCCAGTGGTCCGAATGCGTATGCGTGAGCAAAAGAGCGTGGATCCCCGACCAGTCAACTCCCACGTCCGCCAGCAGGCCGGTCAGTTTCGAAGGAGAAAGTCCCGCGTCGAGCAACAATCGCCGACCGTCAAGTTCCAGCAGACTGGCATTCCCGCTCGATCCGCTGGCGAGTACCTCCCATCGTACGGGCATGTATTGGTTCTCAACCTGTGATCTCGGCCAGCTCGACGACGCGATGCTCTTTCGCCGCCAGAAAAGTCGCCTCGACCAATGCGATGGTCTTGAGATTGTCCTCTCCCGAAAGGCTTGGCTCGGTTCCATGTTTGAGGGCGAGCAACAGTTCCCCCATCGTCCCTTGGAACGCCTCCGGAAACCACGCTTCCGACCAGCGGGGCTGGAACCAGTAATCCCCACGGTGTCGGGTGGTGAAGTCGAGCGTGCTGGGTGTGTGCGCGGGAAAACTGGGCCAGCCAATGGTCCCCCGGGCCATCCCGTCGGTCCCCTCAACGCGCCAGCGGATGCCAATATCCCCCTGACTTCCCTCGCGGACGGGACCGGTCCAGACGTCGTCCCAGCCGCTGGCTCGGCAACCGTCGGGAAACTCGAGGATATACAGGTTGATGCCATCGGTATGCGGGAACTTCGTGCGCGGATCGCGCCCCGTGCTGGCCAGCACCCGCACCGGATCTCCCAGCCAATACCGAAAGCAGTCGAGATGGTGGATCGACATGATAAACGTTGACAGTGAATGCAGATCACGACTCCAGGGCATCCAGTGGGGAATCGCCCGCATGTCTATCGTCGCCAGCACCGGCTCGCCGAGCCAGCCCCTTCTCAGAATGTCTTTGCAGCAGCGGACCGACTGGTCGTGCCGCATGTTCTGGTTCACGGCCAGGGTGATCCCCGCATCACGACAGACCGTCACCAGTTCGCGGGCTTCGCGATAGCTCATCGCGAGCGGTTTCTGGGCGAGAATTCCTTTGACATGCCGACCCCGGCGGGCGATTTCGCGGATGATCGCCGGCTGATGTTGAGGGGGGACGCCGATATCGACGACTTGGACATCACTGTCGGAGAGCAGGTCGGCCAGATCGCGATAGACCGTGGGAATCCCCCGCAGCTCGGCGACATCGGCCGCCCGGTCGGGCGTTCGCGATGTGATTCCCACCACGCGAAATCCCGCCTGTTCATACGCGACCAGATGACAATCACGCACGATGAACCCCGCGCCGACAACACCAATCCCAAACTCCTCCAATCCCGGTTCGAGAGATTGTTGATGATCGAGATCGAGGTCGATGTGCATGGGGTTCTACAGCGGCAGGGAGGCAGAGTTTGTGTCGCCGACAGTGTCGAATTGATGCGTTGGCCTGACGGGAACGACCGCGTGGACTACTTTTCGATCTTCACCAGCCCCGCCGCCTTCGCCTGCGGTTCGGGATCCTCAAAAGGCAACGCTTTGAGGAACTCCACCAGATCGCTGACTTGCGCCGGCGTGAGCTGGCTGGTTTTGCCGTGCCGGTCGTTCTTGTTCCACTGGGTCAACACCTCCTCCAGCGTCGCGGCTTTGCCATGATGCAGGTAGGGGGCCGAGCGGTAGATACCCAACAGACTGGGAGTGTCGTACTTCGGTCCCATCTTTTCCCCCGGATCGTCTTCGCCCGTCCCCACATCGTGCAGCTTGAACGGCTTCACGGGAACCGAATCGGTGTAATACGGACCGCGATGGCACTCAGCACATTTCGTGTCGGCGGACTGAAAGAGTTCTCGACCACGTTGAGCCGACTCGCTCAGTCCCGACTTGGCGTGCGGACTCAGAGTGAACTTGTGCGAATTCGAATACACGGCGAGCGCGTCAAGTTCTTTCGAACGCCCCGAATTGGGTGTCCCCAGCGACTCATGAACCGAACCGCGAATCAATCCCTGCCCCTGCATCAGCGGTCCGCGAATCGTGTGTTCGAAATCCTGCACCTCGTCACGGTCGGCGGACCAGTGAATCGGATGAGTCCAGGCCATGCCAAACAACGTCATGGTGTTGCGCAGCCCTTCCGGATTCTGCCAGGTACGGCCATCGGGGTCGCCATCCGGGTGACAACTGGAACAGGAAATCCACCGGCGGCCGACCATCGGTTGCAACGCCGAGTAGA
>JAPLOC010000231.1 GCA_026692825.1 Planctomycetota bacterium
CCGGCCGGCATCGCCGTGCCCTGGGCGAAGCGCACAGCCTGAGCACCGGCTTTGACCTGGAAGAAAACCGCCGCAGCGAAGACCGCCTGCAGCGCGTAGTAATCCTCCTGCGCGATCGGGTCGAACTTGTGCGCATGACAGCGGGCGCAGTTGGCGGTCGAACTGACGAACGCCGCCATGGTCTGGGTCAGCATGTCGTCACGATCGAGGTAATCGAACGTCACGGGTCCGGTCGCGTACGTGCTGTAGTCAAACGTCCCCGCCCCCAGAAATCCCAGGGCGGGGGTCAGTTCGCTCGCCTCGGGTTCAAAATAGTCGACAGCCAGTTGCTGGCGAATGAACGTTCCCCACGGGCGGTCGGTATTCAGGGCTTGAATGACATAGTCACGATACGGCCACGCATGATCGCGCCCCACGTCGTGTTCATACCCGTGTGAGTCGGCGAAGTGAATCGCGTCAAACCAGTGACGGGCCCAGCGTTCGCCATACCGGGGGGAAGCGAGCAACTGGTCGACCAGCCGCAGATACGCTTCCGGACTGGGGTCGGCAGTGAACCGGGCGCCTTCCTCAGGGGTCGGGGGGAGTCCGATCAGATCGAAATAAAGCCGGCGGATCCGTTCGCGAGGTTCGGCAATTGGTGATGACTCCAGCCCCGCCTGCTCCAGCCGGTCTTGCAGGAACGCGTCGATTGGATGCGGTTCAGCGTTTGCGATGGGGTTCTTGAGCTTTGGGATCGCGGGGGCGACCAACGGCTTGAGTGACCACCAGACTTCTTCATCTTTCCCTTGGGGACGGATGATGCGATCGTCGGCGGCTCCCTTGCGAACCCATTCCACCAGGATTTCAATCTCCGCGGCGGCCAGCTTTTTTTCGGGCATCTTGAGGTCGGGATCGCGATGCTCAATCGCACGAATCAACAGGCTCTCTTCGGGCTTGCCGGGAACGATCGCCGGCCCGCGGTCGCCCCCTGTCACCCAACCACTCTTCCAGTCGAGCGCGAGACCGCTTTCCATCTGGCCCGAGGAATGCGAGTGACAGGCGTAACAGTGCTGCCGCAGAATCGGTTCGACTTTTTGGCGAAAGTGGTCGGTCTGCTCGTCGGCGTGAAGTCGGCTGGCAGACAACACCAGCAGCAGGACCAGCAGTCCCAATCCCTGATGCTGGCGACTGCGACTATCTATGCCGCCAACGCGATTTCGAATGAACGCAAAACGGCACATCATGCCAGCAGCTCCTTCACCACAGTGGCCCCGGTCACATCAGGATCGGTCAGGCTTTCGCTGCGTCCGTTGTGCGGATGCGTCAGACGCGCATGGTCGATTCCCAACTGGTGCAACATCGTCGCGTGGAGATCGGGAACGCTGACCCGGTTGTCGACCGCTTTGTATCCGAATTCATCGGTCGCTCCGTGGATATGGCCGGCCCGGAATCCTCCGCCGGCCAGAATCGCGGTGAAGCCGTGCGGATTGTGATCGCGCCCCGTCCCCCCCTGCGAAATCGGCATCCGGCCGAACTCTCCCACCCAGACGACGATTGTGCTTTCCAGCAGACCACGCTGGGCGAGGTCGGCGATCAAGGCGGCTGACGGGCGATCGACCTGCCTTGATGTCGCCGTGATGATCCCACGAATTGTGCGGGGGGGGAGCCAGAATCTGCACAAACCGGACTCCCCGTTCAACCAGTCGGCGCGCCATCAGACATTGCCTGCCGTAGGACGCCGTCGTCTCGTCGTCCAGTCCATACAGCCTCTGGGTCTTGATCGATTCCCCCGACAGGTCGAGTTCCGAGGCCGCCGCCAGTTGCATGCGGCTCGCCAGTTCATAGTTGCGAATGCGGGCTTCCAGTTCGCTGTCATCGGGATAACTTCGGCGGTGATGCTCGTTGAGCCGCGACAGCAATCGGAGCGAACTCTCCTGCGCACCAGCCGGCCGGGGAGTGGCCGGCTTCAGATTCAACACCGGATCTCCCTCGGTCCGCAGTTCGGTCCCCCGAAACAGACTGGGGAGCCAGCCGTTGGTCACCTGCATGGAACCGCCGGAATGGAAGACCGCCGGATCGCGCAGGCACACAAACGCCGGCAGATTCTGGTTCTCGCTTCCGAGTCCGTAGATGACCCACGAACCGACCGATGGACGTCCCGGTCGGCGATTCCCCGAACAGAGCATGTACGTCCCGCCGGGATGGTTGGGATCTTCGTGGAACATCGACCGGACGAGACACAGTCGGTCGGCCTGTCCACCCAGATACGGCAACAATTCAGAAAACTCAATACCCGACGTTCCCCGGGGCCGAAACGAGAATGGACTCGCCATCAGCGCTTCGCTGTTGCCCGCCATGGCGTTCTTGATCGAGACCATTTCCCCATGGCGACGTTGCAGTTCGGGCTTGGGGTCGAACAGATCCATCTGGCTCGGCCCGCCGTTCTGGAAGAGCAAAATCACCGACTTGGCCGGCGCGGAACGGTGCCCCGCCCGGGGGAGCAGTCCGGGCGTGGCGGGCGCAGACTCACCCCGGCTCTCCCGCTCGAGCAAGTCGGCGAGGGCGATGGTCCCCAATCCCAGCCCTGTTTGCCGCAGCCAAGTGCGGCGTGAAACGAGTGGGGGGAATGCGGTGAACGGAGTGTTTTGGGAAGTCATGGTGGCAAATGTCTCAACGCGGACCGCGCGGAGTATAGCGATTGGACTCCTACCGCAGGTACAGGAATTCGTTCGTTCCCCACAACACCTGACAGAGCGCCGCCAGCGATTTCTGTCGGATCTCGCCGGCTGGCACACCCGACGATTGGAGGAGCGTCGTCTGTTCTGTCAGGAATTCGTCACACCACGCTCGTTCCTTGTCATCCGGAGAACGAGCAAGCAACAGACGATAGACCGCCGTGATGGAGCGGGCGAGATCGGCGTCCCCCTCCGCTGTCACGATACCGGCACAGCGGTCGGCATGCTCGATCAGAAATCGGTCGTTGAGCAGTGTGAGGGATTGTAAGGGGGTCGCCGAGTGATCGCGGCGGCAGACTCCACGCGTGATCGTTGGCTTGTCGAGGATCGCCAGAAAGCTCGGGTTGTAGAGCCGTCGCTGGAGGAGATACAGGCTGCGCCGGGCCCGGCTGCTCTGTTCTTTGTAGGGGGTTTCGGAGACCGCTCCGGTCCCCAGATCGTATACCAGTGGCGATGGGGGGCCACCCAGACCCGGGTCGAGAAGTCCGCTGTTCGCGACGATGGCGTCGCGCAGTGCCTCGGCATCAATCCGCCGGAGGTTCATCCGCCACAGGAGCAGATTCTGCGGATCGATCTGGGCCGGATGAGGCGACCCTTCGGGGACGGTCGCCGACGACAACGATTGCTGACAATAGGCGTTCGACAGCACCAACTGTCGAATCAGCCGTTTGACGCTCCAGTGTTGCTCGCGAAAATCGTCGGCTAGCCAGTCAAGCAGTTCGGGGTGTGTCGGCCGGGCACCTGACAGCCCCAGATTGTCGGACGTCTCCACGAACCCCTGGCCAAACAGTTGTTGCCAGACCCGATTGACCATCACCCGCGCGACCAGTGCCGACGCGGGCGATTCCCGCGCGGTCAGCCAGTGGGCCAAGGCCTTACGCCGGCCGCTGCTTCCCTGGGCCGGTGTCTCCCCCGACAATGGAGTCGATGCATCCGGTGAGTCGGCCAACACCCTCAAGAACCCGGGGGGAACCTCCCTCCCCGGCAGATCAAACTGCCCTCGCTTGAAGACCGACGTGACGGGGGGTGGGCCGATGTCGTAAACCGCGTGGATCCAGCCGTGCCTGCGCCGCGTGCCGTTCTCACGGGCGATTTCGTCGGCGTTCTGTTTGAGCCTGGTCTTCTCATCGTCGGTGAGGCTGGCATCAATTTCCGCCGGCTCGACTTTCACCAGCGTCGCGAATTTGTCGACCAAGAATATCTGGACCGCGGTTTGTTTGTCAGACGGGGTGTCGAGAGCCGCCAGCAGCTCAGCCCGCACCTTTTCCGGAGCCTCCAGAGATTTCTGATCCCGCAGTCGCCGCGCGGTCTTCTGGCGAGTCGCATCCACTTCCTGTTGAAGCTGCGCGACTCGCCGGTCGATCTCCGCGTTGTGCTTCTGAATCTCGGCCACAACTGGGGGGACGACATCAGGCAACATTCGGTTGCGGGCGTTCTTCCAGTTCGCCGGGTTGAGCGCAGGCGTGAACAATGCCATCAGGCTGTAGTAATCGCGCTGCGGAATCGGTTCGAACTTGTGGCCGTGGCAGCGGGCGCATTGCAGCGTCAGTCCCAACACACTTGTTCCCACATGCTCGACCGTTTCGTGAACGACCGACCAAATGACAAACGGTCGGGGATCTTCGACGGTGACATCTTCCACCGTCCGCAGAAACCCGGTCGCCACCAGCTTTTCGAGGATCTCGGGGGTGTATTGCGGGGCGTTGCGCCAGTCGACCAGTTCGTCTCCCGCGATCTGTTCTTGCAAAAACAGATCGTACGGCTTGTCGGCATTGAAGGCGTTCACCACGTAGTCGCGGTACTTCCACTTGTCTTCAATGAAGCCCACGGGGCCACCGAAGTCCTCGTCAAACGTGACGGTGTCGGTGTAGCCGACGACGTCGAGCCAGTAGCGCCCCCAGCGAACACCAAACTGCGGCGATCGCAACAGCCGATCGACGGTCTGTTCGTAACTCCCCGGGTCGTCATTCGCCTCAAACTCGGCGAGTTCCCCTGGAGTCGGCGGCAACCCGGTGAGGTCGAAGGTCAACCTGCGGAGCAGCGTCTGCTTGTCGGCCCGTGGCGAAAACGACAGACCCTGCGATTCCAACCGGGCGAACAGGAACTGGTCGCACGGCTGAGCCACACCCTGAGTCAAACGAACCTTGGGAGGTTCTTCCGGCTTCAGAGGTCGAAACGCCCAGTGATCCCGTTCCGGTTCAGAGAACAGGGGGGCGACGAGTGCCGGGTCGACCGGTTCAACGTGCAGCCCCGACCGGATCCAGCTCCGCAGCAATCGCAGCTCTTCGGGGGTGACCGGGTCGTTCCCTCGAGGGGGCATTTCGCCAGCCAGTACGCGCTCGATCAACAAGCTGCGATGCGCATTTTTCGGAACAGCCGCCGGTCCGTTCTCTCCCCCCCGCAGGATCGCACCGGGTGTCCGCAAATCGAGGCGGGCTTCCTGCAAGTCCGCGCCGTGGCAGTCGTGGCATTTGCGAACCAGCAGAGGAAAGATCTCTTTTTCAAAGGAAGGCGGGGGGGGAACGACCGCGTCGCGCACCGTGATGGTCACTTCGAGCCGGGTTCCATCTCCAGGGTGCGGCGAGTTGGTTCCATCCGCCAGCGCGTCGACAATGAAGTAGACGAACTCCCCCGCCTCGATCGACTGACCTTCAATCGCGACCGTCCCGGTTTGCGTCTCGGTGCCAAACACCGCTTGGCCGTTGGCGAGCGAGACCGGTTCGAACCCCCGCTCGGCATCCGGCGCGGGCCCCCGTTCGACATACCAGGCGATCCCCCGACTCGGCTGGGCATGTTCAAAACTTCCCCGAATCTCCAACTTCCCCGAGACCGGACTTTCCCAACCGACGACGACGGCATGTTGCGGACCGGGGGCGATCACGATGTCTCCGCGCCCCACCGCCAGCCCGGCTGGCTTCTCTTCGAGCGCCGCCGAGACGACCGGCGACTCCGCTTCCATCAGGCGAAAGATCCAGCCGTCGAACGGCATGCCGAACAGTCGATCTCCCTGCTCGGTCAATGGCACATACCGGCCATCCCGCAACCAGCGACGTGTTTCCGGTGGGCCTTCCGACCGGGTCGTCCGCAGGAAATGCCAGGTTGGTTGGTTCTCGCGATCGGAACCGGGGTTCTCGCGACGTTCCCCGATCTTGAATTCGTCGCGCAACGACCAAGCCCGCGTGCGCACCGCTGCCTCATCCGCGACGACGGCCGTCGATGCGAAAATCGCGCACAACGTCACCCAGGCCAGGCGAATCTGGTGGTGAGTCCGGAGAATCTGTGGCATCGGCAGATCCCGAAAAAACATGAGGCGAGTGTCAACACGACCCGCTCGCGGACCGGATGTCCACGGATCAGTCTACCATGATGGGAGGGAGTGTATACTCCGAGCGGGGTAAAACGAGACCGACCCCTTGCCGGCTCGCCCGGCAGGTGAAGGAGATCGATGGCTAAGAATTCGCTTCGGGACGTTGCGGCGTAGGCCGCAACAATTCGGAGAATTCCGTGATCGCAAGCCGGTGCGTTTGGAGTGCGGGAGCTTGTTCCCGCCCTTCCTTCGTCGGCCCTCGAAGTGCGGAGGACGGCACTGAACTCATGGAACGCATTGGCCATGCCTTAAAAACCTACCTTCATCCGCCGCTGGCCCCCACTACGCACTTCGGCACTCGCCGTGCCGACCGTCCGCGAAACAAGCGACAATAGCGGTTTTGATTTTGGACGGGTTCTTAGCCTCCGATCTCATTCACCTGCCCCGCAAGGGGACAGGGGTCTCGAGCGAGAAATGTCGCAATTCATGCCGTGTTCGATATTAATAGCGTCGATGACTGCCGCGATCCGGCGGTTCCCCCAGAAACTGGCTATTTTCCAGGGGCCTTCTCGCCCGT
The DNA here is from genome assembly GCA_026692825.1 of Planctomycetota bacterium. GTDB lineage: Bacteria > Planctomycetota > Planctomycetia > Planctomycetales > Planctomycetaceae > UBA10511. The sequence goes on from JAPLOC010000231.1 coordinate 6,599, forward strand.
CTTTGACTCCTTCTCCCGCGCTTGCCGCAACAGGTCGTAATGCACCCGTCCGACCTGCCACATCCACCCCGGACCCCCTCCCGCTTTGGCTCCCCAGGTGTTCGCCACCGCCTCGCGCAAGTGCGCCTCGGCCGACTCCGCACGCCCTTCCACCGCTTCATTCAGACCGACATACAGCTCGGCGTAAAACAAGCGTTGAGTCCGCTCGTTCGCCGACAGTTCGGCTGACTTGATCTTCTCCAAAATCTCGGCTCCCGTCCGGTCACCCGCGAACATCTTGTAAACATCGGGAAACGGTTCGCGGTCGTCTTTTTCGTACTTGAGCAACCCCTTCCGCGCTTCGTCCCGTCCCACCGCCTTGACCTGCGACAGGTACCGCCAGATTCCGTTCTCGCGATCGATGTTGTCGAACGAGTGGTAGATCTCAAACTGGTGGGCTGCCCGTTCATACTGCTTCGCATAGAAATAGGCGATTCCCCGCCGCCAGTGGGAATTGTCAAGCTGCGGGTTGAGTTCGACCATTTTGTCAAAGTCGGCTACCGCCTCGGCGAACTTCCCCCGAAAGAACAACCGGTCTCCCCGCTGCGAGTACAACTCGACATTCTCGGGCGACCGTTTCAGACTCTCGGTCAACTCCTGAATTTCCCGATCCAGCTTCGCATGCAGTTTCGCGACCACCTCCGGCGACAAGGGGGGCTCTGGCGACGTTTTGCCGGCTTGTTCCGCTGCCGCGGTCTTCTCATCGCCCCAGGCGCGCTCCAT
>JAPLOC010000232.1 GCA_026692825.1 Planctomycetota bacterium
GAAATGAGTCGACCGATCTGTGGGAACGCCCGCAGGCGCTCACCATCACGCACGATCTGACCTTCTGCGTCGGCGACAACGCCGATTTGCGGCTCAATGACTGGTCGTTCTCGCAGCTCTGCCGCATGGCGGGGGTGTCGAAGGATACGATCAATCGCCTGTCTCCCAAGACTGCCAGCAACGCGTTTGAAGAGACGCTGCCGCATTCCGACAAGCCGCTGCAGATTCTGACCCGGGGCGACTCGGTCCGTTCGCTGCACGGCGTCGCCTACACCCGGCTGTGGAACGCCGATCTGTTGCAGGCGGTCCGCGAGTCGGCCTACGACTTCACCCCTCCCCAGGTGGCGATGAACGGCGGGACCGGCCTCTACTGCGGCGAGCAGGACATGTTCTGCTTTCTGATCGACCCGGTCGGCTGGACGGAGATCGCCGGCGAACAGTTCGCCCCGGGATTCTTCGTCTGGAACTCGGAAGTCGGCCGGCGAAGTCTGGGAATCCAGACGTTCTGGTTCCAGAAAATCTGCCAGAACCACATCGTCTGGGACGCGGTCGAAGTCGCCGACTTCAGCAGGAAGCACACCGCCAACGTCCGCGACGGATTGACCGAGATCCGCCGGCACATTGACACGCTGGTCGCCAAACGGGACGAGCGCCGCGATGGGTTTGCGAAGGTGGTCGCGAAGGCGATGACCGAAAAACTCGGCAGTGACTCCGACGAAGTAACGAAAGTGCTGGCGCGGGAAGGTGTGCCTCGCAGTCTGATCAAGCCAGCCCTCGAACTCGCTCGTGAGCAGGGAGGCTTCACGATCTTCTCGATCGTCGACGCCCTCACCCGGCTGAACCAGACGATTCGCTTCGCCGGCGATCGCATGGAAGCGGACGCGACGGTGGCGGCGCTGCTGGCCCTCGCGGCGTAGCCCGTCGCGATCGCCGCCGGCACCCCCCCGGAGTTTTCGTGTTTTTGTGGTTTGTGTTGTGTTTCGTGAATCGGCGGCCGGGGCGTGTTGCCCCCGCTGTCGGTTCACCACTTTTGCAAAGGAGACCGAATGATGTCGAAATCAGGAACCGCGGCTCACTCCGCACCGGCGGAACCGACCCCCACGAGGCAGCGTCCCGTGCACGAGGTTCGCCTCGGCAGAATCCGGGCCGCGATCTGGCAGAACGCCACGGAGATCGGCGTGCGTCACAGCGTGACGCTCAGCCGACTCTACAAGGATGGCGACCAGTGGAAGGACTCAACCAGCTTCGGCCGGGACGACCTGCCGCTGGTGATGAAAGTGTCTGACCTGGCTCACTCGTGGATCTTCGAACACGGCAGGGAGCCGACGAATGGCCACGAGGGCGAATCGTAGTCGGACGGAATCGATCGCCAACATCGAGAACACGACGCGGTTGAGAGCCGGGCGAACAGCTCGCGCTCTCTGCCCGTCGTACATCTCTGAAACGTCAGCGACCGGTTCGCCTGTCAGATTGCAGGAGACGCTGTGATGACCAATCCGCTGGATCTGCCGCGTGACGTGCCGTTTTCCATTTCGTGTTACGAATGCGACTGCGACAGTCCCGATTCGATGGAAGAGGCGATCGCCGCCGGCTGGACCGAGATCATCTTCACACCGGACGGGATCCTCGAAAACTATCTCGGATACTGTCCGGAACACCGGCCCCAGGACGACGACTGCGATGCCGCGTCGCCCGACGATTGAAACCGGACTTTTCCCCTCCCCTCAGGTTCTTTTTAAGGAGAGCGGCACCACCTCTCTCCACCCACTCATTTTTCCTTCAACCCGAATTCGACCATCGCCAATTTCGACCATTTCACTGCTGAAATCACCAAAAATCCGCTTGCCAGCCAGATCTCCCTCGTGAGACAATTAGTGCCCAATAAAGGACGTTATCGACCACGAACCGACAGGAGACAAATGGCACATTCAAATGGTGGGAGAATTCGGATCGAGCAAGTGATTTCTGACGTGCGACCAGCGGAAATCGCCGACGAACTGCCCGAGCTGGTGGCCCGGGGTGGCGCCGGTGCTCGCTTCGCCTACGAAGAGTTTTTCTACGGGCGCCTCAGAAATCCGCACACCCGCAAGGCGTATCGGTTCGCGGTTCACGAGTTCCTCGCCCGTTGCGAGACGCTCGGCATCGAACTCCCCGAAGTGACGCCGCGCCACGTCAGTCAATACCTCGACTCGCTCGACTGCTCGCATTCAACCAGAAAGCAGCGTCTCTCGGCATTGCGGCACTTCTTCGACGAACTGGTCCTGCGACACGTCGTCGTCCTCAATCCGGCCGCGTCGGTGCGAGGCGAGCGCTACCAGGTCGTCGAAGGGAAGACTCCCGAGATCGGTGTCGACAACGCTCGACGCCTGCTTACCAGCATCCGCACCGACAACGCGGTCGGCTTGCGCGACCGCTCGATCATTGGGATTCTGATCTACACTGCCGCCCGCGTCGGCGCCGTGTCGCGACTTCGCCGGCAGGACTTCTACGACACCGGCGACCAGTACTGTCTGCACTTCGTCGACAAGGGGGGCAAGTCGCGGGAGATTCCCGTGCGGCACGACTTGCAGGGAATGCTGTTCTCCTACATCGCAGCGGCAGAACTCGGCGACGCCGACGGCGCATCGCCATTGTTTCGCAGTGCTGACGGGCGCACTGGTCGATTGACCGACCGACCAGTCAGTCCGGGAGACATCGCTCGGATGGTCAAGCGTCGATTGCGGGACGCTGGCCTTCCTGCTCGGCTGTCGCCGCACTCATTTCGAGTAACTACCGTGACCGATCTGTTGACGCAGGGGATTCCACTGGAAGAAGTCCAGTTCTTGGCGGGCCACGCCGATCCTCGCACGACCAGGCTCTACGATCGTCGGCAGCGGCGGGTGACGCGGAACATCGTGGAGCGGATCTCGATCTGATCGTTTCATTGGCCGCAATCGGCTCGCTCAACAAGCAGGTCAATACAGGCCCGAATCTCGAACTCAACGGCCGTCCCGAATGACCGGACGCCGGTTGGACGGCTCACGGAACTCGCGTCGAATTCCGGATTTTTTGAACGCGGATGACAATTCCTTTCCGTGCCACTGGACGCTGACCAGGGGAAACCACCGACGGCCGTAAGTTCCTGACGGTTCCGAACAAGGTGTCAACACCCAAGCACCATACCGGCAGGGACTTCCGCGTATCGCGGATCCAGTAACGTGCCGCGCCACGTGCCATTTTTTTCGGCTTCAGTTGAGCATCCCCTACCATGACCACTCGCGGAATTCGCCGTGTCGACGCCCACTCGTCGCCGCGTCGGTTCCTTCACAATTCGCGGTGTAAACCCCTTTGAGGGTTTGTTTCGCTCCTGGACCCGGGAGCACGGAAAAACAACGGGCGCGCGGAAGGTCAATCTTCGCATTCGATCGACAGCACAGAGACGAACGGCTCGTGACTTTGCCGAACGGGTTTTCAACTCGTTCGTCGAGGACAAATAGAAACGTTCGTAA
>JAPLOC010000233.1:0-8179 GCA_026692825.1 Planctomycetota bacterium
CGCCCACCTTCCCGTGTTCGATCCGTCCGAGATGGTGCGTCCCGCGCACCACCTGCAGGCAGCCATTCTCTTTGGTCGCACGGTCGATCGCGATCATGCAGCTTGCCATCCGCGGTGCCAGACACCCATTGTAGTACCAGTACCCATAATCCTGGTGCCAGGCCCACGCACCCCCCACAAACGGCTCCTTCAGAATCATTTTGTGATGGTAGTGATAGACCTCATCCTCCAGCAGCAGCTCCATCGCGTCCACGATCCGCCGACTGCGGACGATCGCGGAATAGATGTCGTCGTGAAGATCGTTTTCGACATGCAGCCGAATCGCCCCTCCTTCCCCATCGGCCCGGCTCGCCGCCGCCGCAGTCTGATGATCGGCCCGCGCGATCGTCCGCAACAAGTTCACCTCGTCTGCATCGAACAACGCGGGAGCGACAAAAAATCCATCAGTGCGGTACTGAGCCAACTGCTGTGGCGTGGGTTGAAAGCGAGACACGGATTCCTTTCGCGGGCAGTCGTCTCTTGGAATACAGTGAGAATTCCTTTTGACGCGATCTCACTGCCACCAAGCTATGCGAACAACTCCATCACCGGCGCGCCGTTGTCGACGAGCTTCATCGGGCGCGACAGCGGGGTCATCACTTCCTTGTTCGGATTGATTCCCAGAGCGTGGCAGATCGAGGCGTGAATTTCGGGAACCTGCACTGGGCGGTCGGCGGGCATCGCGCCATCTTCATCAGACGACCCGATCACCGTGCCACCTCGAATCCCCCCGCCCGCCAGGAAGCAACTGAAGACCGACGCCCAGTGATCCCGGCCGGAATCCTTGTTGATCTTCGGCGTCCGTCCAAACTCACTCAGCATGACGATCAGCGTCTTCTTGAGCAGGCCCGACTCAGCGAGATCTGACACCAGCGACGCCAGCGCCGGATCCATGATCTCGCCATGATCGCGCATCGCCGGGAAGTTCTGCTGATGCGTGTCGTAGCCTCCCCGGTTGATCTGCACGAACCGAACCCCCTTCTCAACCAGCCGTTTCGCCAGCAGGGCTCCCCGGCCGAACGGATTGTTGCCGTAGCGCGCCAGTGTTTCGGGTTTGACGTTCTTGAATTCAAACGCCTCCAGCGCGGGGCTGCGCATCAGTTCCACGGCCTCATCAATGGAGGTTTGCGTCGCCTTCAGCCGCTCGTCGGTGCTGTTGCCGTTGAACCGCTTGTTGAATTTCGCCAGGACTTCGAGCCGTTTGTTGCCACGGTAGTCGGCGATTCCCTCAGGAAACGCGAGATACGGGTCTTTATCCCCCGGCCCGGGCACGAAATACGCCTCGCACTTCTGCCCCAAATAACCGGCCCGCGGTGCCTGCCCGCTGATGCTGATGTACGCCGGAAGATCGCCCAGATTGGGCAGCTCGTGGGCCACCACCGATCCAATCCCCGGGTAGACCAGGTTGGGGAACGGGAGATAGCTGGTCTGCAACTGATGCGTCGCCCGACCGTGATCCCCCTGCGTGCCGGCGATCGAACGAATGAGCGCACAATGCTTCATCTGAGCCGCGAGCTGCGGGAAAATCTCCGAAATCCGCGCACCGTCGGCACTGGTGGAAATCGCGTCGAATTCGCCCCCAGTTGGTCGCCCGGGTTTGGGATCCCAGGTGTCGATGTGCGACATGCCACCGCCATTCCAGAACAGAATCACATGCTCGGCCTGTGCCGCGTGATCTTTCCCCTGTCCGGCGAGCAAGCCGCGGACACTCATCCCCAGAAACGTCGCGCCTCCACCGGCGAGCGGCGATTGGAACGACCGTCAACGATTGTGTTAAGCATGGAAGGATGAAGGCGGAAGGATGAAGGATGAACGTTGGTCTGCGGGACGACGGGTTTAGGGGAGGAAGCGGAATTCGTTGCAGTTGAGGAGGATCCAGCGGAGGTCGGCCATGCCGTCGGTTGGATTGGGGCTGGAGTTCAGAATTTCTTTGGCATCCGCGAGTTCTTCTTTCGAAGGGGCCCGCGTGAAGATTTCCAGATAGACGAGTCGGATCGCCTCGTCGAGATTGACCGACCGACCCACCAGCAACGCATGGACTGGCTCCAGATCGCCGACGCGCGAGGCTTCGTGTGTGACTCGGCCGTTCAACATCATCAGGGCCTGCCGCATGGAAGCCGCGTCGTCGCGGAGATCCCCCAGGTCCGAACGATTCGGTTGACCGAACACCCGCAGGAAGTGCCCCTCGGGAGCGGGGGACTGCATTCGCATCGCCGTGCTGAACACCGGATTGTCATCGACCTGCCGTTCGAGTACCTGCTCTTCGTAATTGAGCGAGTTGCGGGCCATTCGCATCTGCATCATCCGCTGAGCTTCCAGCTCCTCTTGCGACATCGCTCGCATCTCGTCGATTTCGACTTCGTCGTCCCCCTGGTCCTTCAGCAGTGCGGTGAAGTCCAGTTCGATCGCGGCTTCCAGGGCGTAACCCGCCCCCTCCGCAGGATCGCCACCAGCCCCACGAGCCATGGCGGGCATCGCCGCTCCCTTTCCTTTCGCCAGATCGTTGGGCCGTATCGCGGTCCCCTCGTCTCCCGCCTTCACCGGAACCAGGACCGTCGTGCGAATGATCTTTACATTTCGCCCGGGGCTGTGTTTCGGCTCAAACAAATGGCCCGCGGTGACAATGCTGTCGTACAACGCCTCCGACTGCATCCGACGAACCGGAGTCGCCAACAGATTCGTTTCCATTTCGACGCGAACCGCTTCGCTGGAATCGGCCGGCGCATGTCCTCGCTGATAGGCTTCGCTGTTCACGATCAAACGAACCAGACTTCGCAGATCGTAGTCGCTGGCGACGAACTCTTCCGAGAGATAATCGAGCGCCGCTGGCAGTGCCGCCGCGTTGTCCTGGCGAAAATCGTCCACCGGTTCCACAAAGCCACGCCCCACCAGCGTCTTCCACACCCGGTTCACAAGAGCCCGCGAAAAATACAGGTTCCGCGGATCGGTCACGGCGACGGCGAGTTGTTCCCGCAGTTCACTCGGCTGATACAGCCCCTTCTGTACGTCGATCTTGCGGATCTCGCTTTTCGCTTCGGCGGTCGCCTGCTCTTTGATCAATTCCCCGGTGGTTGCCTTGGCGACTTTTTCCGAACTTGAATCCAGCAGGTCGTCGAGCGTGGGGCCGGTGTCGGCGGCCGCCAAAGCCGATTCGCGCGCGGCACGCAAGGCTTCGCGCCGCTTTACGAATTCCGGAACGGCGTCACCGGTCGTGCCCGGAAACGGAAAGCGGGGTTCCAGCGGCTTGCGCGCGTCGGAACCGGGGGCTCCTTCGGGTGGCCAAAGGATGCTGGTCAGACTGGTCTCGGTCGCGTAAATCACGCGGGTCAACTGACTCTCGAAGCGGCGGGTTTTGCCAAAAAAAGCCGCTAAGTCGTAGAAGTCACGACGGGTCCAGACGTCGAACGGATGGTCGTGACACTGGGCACAGCCGATCCGCACACCGAGAAACACCTGCGATGTGATGCTGGCCATCGCCAGCGGGTCGGCGTCATCCCCCAGAATGAACCCCGCTTCGGGAACCTTGCCCGCTTTGCCGTTCGAATAGATCAGTCGACGACACATCTCGTCATACGGCATTCCGTTTTTCACCGCCTCATGCACGTAGGCGATCAAAGCCGCGCCTCCCGCCGCCTGTGACCGCAACCGCAGCATGTCGGAATAGAAGATCGTCCAGCGGTCGGCGAACCGTTCGTCCTGGAGCAACTGATCGATCAGCTTTGACCGCCGATCGCCCGCAGGCCATGTGCCGAATTCGCGAACTTCGTCCGCCGTGGGAATCCGCCCGATGAGATCGACGTAGACCCGTCGCAGAAACACCGCGTCGTCAACGACCGGCATCGGCTGGAGCGCTCCGCCCCCCTCCGGTTGATGCGCCTCAGCAATGAGACGATCTAGCTCGTGTTCCCCCGCCCATGTCGTGGCGGCGAACGCACCAAGAAAACAGAGGACACCAGCAGTACACAGCGCACGCGTCATCGGGCCGATCCTCAAACTCGAAAAAAGAAGCGAAAACTTCTTTCCTGATAACGAGAAGAATACAAATGTGCGATTGTCAATGCAATCCCCAACGACAACCCGGGATCGAGGGATCTGCCTAACGGGCCTGTTCAAGCCAGACGTCAACCGTCCCTTCGTTGTCCGCCAGTTCATTCCAGGCGTCATTCAGTCGAAGGTACAACGTGGAGTCTTCTTCCACGGAAATCTCAGCAGTCGATCCCAGGTCGAGGATTTTGAGAGATCCCTTTGAGCGTGCATCTTTGGGCCACAGCCGACCGACCAACCGACCCAGCGGGAGGCCGGCATGGTAGCGAATGCTCACGCCGGCCGGCTCGCTCACCCACGGTTTCGGTTCCTTCGCGAGCAGGAATCGCCCTTTCGCCTTCAATGAATATCGCTCACCCGTTTTGAGGAGCCATCCGCTCGATTGCCATCCCCGGTCCGCTGTGATCGTCGCCGGCTCGCCGCTTCCCGCTTTCGCACTCTCGCCTTGCCGCACATTGATCGCCGCTCGCGACAGGTCGTAACCGTGACACAGGTCGGCGGCGAACCACTCCCATTCCCGCGCCAAATCGGGTTCGCTGAGAAGCCGCCGCAACTCATCGTCCGTTCCCCCCTCCACGACGACACGGGTCGCCTTTTGGAATTTTTCACCATGATGGGGATGCCGATCGAGAAAGTGACACAACCCCCACGACCAGGCGTAGGCGTCGGGTTGCGAAAAACGCTCTGAAGGAAGTTCTGAAACTGTTTTCAATGACAACGGCGGCCGATCGGCGGTGTATTCTTCAATCAGCTTGATTCGGCCCAGATTGGGAAAAGCCGCCCTCACGTCGTGCAGGATGCGAAACTCGGTCGTGCCGTCGGCAAGTCGCCGGTGCGTTCCAAAATGCTCTGCGATGCCTTCGATATACCAGACGCGGCGGAGCAGTCCGTGCTCGACCGAAGTGGTGTAACAGTGGGTTCCCTCATGCAGGAGCAGGTGTTCGCGGTAGTAGACACTCGGCTGATCATTCAGCCAGAATTCCTGACCCCGATGTCGACCGTGGTCGAAGTGAGGCAGATCATCGGGGAGCAGTCCCGCCGTCCGAAATGGAGCTTGGTCGACCATCAGATAGCCGGTCAACTGGTATTCGCTTTTTTCGCGGTCCGGCGGCAACGGACCGAAATACTCCTCCCACGCGATGTAGGCGGCATCCAATAACGGAGGCAGCGGCTGTGCCTCTTTCGCAGGAAGATCGGTATACAGAATGAGGCGTTGCGATTCGTAGCGACCGATTCCCAGCTTCGCCAGCCGTTGATCGTTGTGTCGGGGCCGCCGGTCCGATTGTCGGAAGATCGACGGAGAAACTGATTTCAACGCCGGCTTTTTTGTTTTCTCCGGGGTTGGTGGTGCCGCCGAAATGGACGTGGTGCTGGCACAACAGACAAGGAGAATCAGAACCCGGACGAGGCGCGGCATCGCGTGGCGAAAGGAACGCATCAAATGGCTCGTCAGTCAGTGGAAACGGAAGCGGCGTGGAAGGGATTTAACGGCTCGCGACGTCCGCGATTCTATACTCGGTCCGGACGATACTCCAATTCCCGACTCGCGGTGTTTCACGGGGCGGCCGGGTCTGCTACCCTTTTTTCCTCCCCTTCCCACAACCCGGTCAATCGCGTCATGGAGTGGATTGAGAACCGCGTGGCGCGTGCCGCCCGTTGGTTGACGAGCTGGAATCCAGCGGAGATCGTCGTCTGGCTGTTTGTCGTGTGCGTCACGTGCGCCCTGCTTGGTCCGTGGTTGCAGCGATCGCGCGATGAATCGCGGCGGGTCGAAACGATGAACCGGCTGCGACACATGGGAACCGCGATGCATTCGTACGCCGAACTGCATCGTTCACTGCCCTCGGGGGGACGTCCACGCCCCGTCGTCCCGAACCCCGACTCAAACGACACCGACTCATCACCCACCCCGGTGCGCCCCATTCAGGACACTCCTTGATGCGGTTCCTTATCACGGCGGGGCCGACCCGGGAATATCTCGATGACGTTCGGTTTCTCACCAACGCCAGTAGCGGCCGGATGGGATACGCGCTCGCACGGGCGGCGCTGGTCGCAGGTTACCAGGTGACTTTGGTCAGTGGTCCGGTCGCGCTCGCTCCACCTGCCGGCTGTGATTTTGTCCCGGTGCGAACAACGCAGGAACTTCTCGAAGCGTGTGAACGGGTCTGGCCAGAGTGTACGGGAGTCATCGGAGCGGCCGCCGTCTGTGACTACCGCCCCAAAATGCGGGCGACGGGAAAAATGAAAAAAACTGGCGGGCCATTGCTCCTGGAACTGATCGAAACGCCCGACGTTTTGGCCGAACTGAGCCGGCAAAAGGAAACCCGGTTTGTCGTCGGCTTCGCACTGGAATCCCAAGACGCCCGCGAAAACGCGTTGCGAAAACTGCGGGGGAAGCGGTGTGACGCGATCGTGCTGAACTCCCCGACGGCCATTGACGCTGACGAGAATACGATTGAACTGATCGATCGCCACGGAGTCACCGCGGGAGAATGGTCGGGATCGAAATCAGACATTGCCAACCGGTTGATTGCGTGGATCAGCAAGAACCTCATTGGCCCCGCCTCCGACGAACGCCAAATCGGCGGAAACCGCGACATTGTGCCGGAGCCTCGCCCGTCGGGAAGCGGACACCAGCGACCGCTTCATGATGGGCGAGGCTCAGGGTAAACGCTTCGTTTTCGACCACGTGAGTTCTACGACGGCGTCGAGCGAAAAAAGTTCGCACAACGGGACGCGCACTCGGAACGTAGGCGTCTTTCTCCGAAAGACTGCCCCCGCTGTGCCTCCGCCGGCAAAACAACGCACTGAGGGCTGCCCCAGGACTCACAACAAATTTCCCCCGCATTCGATATCGACCAGCCGTTCACTCCCCCGCTGGCACCGTGTGGCGTCCAATTCATTTCGCGACGAACGGCTCCTTTGTGAGGTTGCGCCAGCCCGGAGTACGGCAAGCGACGAAGTTCGCACAGCGGGCCGCGCACTCGGAGAGTGCGGGCTACGTTGCCGCCTCCTCGGGCGGCTTCGCGAACAATCCGGTGACGACCAGCGACGTTGTTCCCACAACCAGAAACGTGTCGGCGAAATTGAAAATCGGCCAGTCGTATTCGGGAAGCAACTCAACCCGGAACGGCGGTGTATACCGGACTCCGGGAATCGTGCAATCGACGAAATCTCGCACAGCGAAAAGTCGCTTGCCGGTCGCATCCAGGCAGCCGTGCAGCCCCAGGCGGTCGTACAGATTGCCGAGCGCGCCGGCGGAAATGAACGCCATTAGGATTGTAGCCCACAAGCTCCTGGCCTCCCCCCGGCGAAACAGCCAGTACAGGATTCCGCCAAACGCCACGACACTCAACAGTGCGAACAACCAGGCATACCCCTGTCCCAGTCCAAACAGCGCTCCCCGATTGAAACTCGTCCTCAACGTGATCGCAAACCGCCCCCACAAGAACGGCGACTCCCACTTCCAGTCGCTGGAGCGGTATTCATAACCCAACTCGTCAAACACCCAGCTCTTCGACACCAGGTCGAGCGTCAGCAAACTCAACCCCAGCAGCGAATAGACCCACACACGCGACTTGGGAACCGGGTTCATACCCCGTAGTCTTCCCGTTTGCGGGCGCAGTCCACACACGTCCGCGCGTACGGAATCGCCTTCAACCGATTCTTGGGAATCGCCGACTGAGTGGCTGACTTCCCCTCTTTCTCGCAAATCTCGCAGATCCCGTAGACGCCATCCTTGATCTTCTGCAAAGCGACCGCGATCTCGGCGAGTGTTTCCTGTTCATTTGCCACCAGCGACAACGCGAATTCCTGCTCGAACGCGTCGCTCCCCAATTCGGCCATATGGGTGGGACTCTTCGATTCGCCACCCCCGTCCTGGCGGTCTTTCCCGAGCGCCTCGTCCGTGAGTTGCCGCACATCGCCCCGCAAGCGTGCCTGCAGAGCTTCGAGCAGCTCCTTGAACTCGGTCATCTCCGGCTTCTTCATGACTCTCTACCCGATCGGGCTGGTGGTCAAATTGTTCGAAAGAGCATGGTATTCTGCCGGAGTTTGTGGGCAATTGCAAGGTTTCGATTCCCGGGATGTGTTCATT
>JAPLOC010000233.1:8210-15856 GCA_026692825.1 Planctomycetota bacterium
GTGTCAGGGATCCCTACGAGAATCCGAAGCCGTACCCTCCGGCAAATTCGACGCAATCGTCAAATCTTCTCAAGTCGGCAATCTCACTGGCCGATTTGCAAGAGACCGGGCGATGGTTCGCCCCATTCCTCACTGTTGCGTCCCGTTCTCATCGCGTCCCATTATGAACCGTCTCAGTCGACCCGCCAGGCGATCTGCTGCGACTCGTGTGGGGAGCCGACTACTGTTCGTCAGTGCGTTGGCTGTCGCTTCACTTTGCGTGTTCGGCTGTTCCATGACACGCGAAGTGATCGACAACCTGATTGTCGCCCCGATGAAATTCCATCGCGACAAAGACGCCCGGCGGACCAACCGAATCCATCATCTCATGGCGCGTGAGGCCTGGAGCGAACTCCTGGTTGAAGGATCGGAATATTGCGACGCCTCCCCCGATTTCGCCGACGGGTTCGAGACAGGCTATGTCGACTACTTGACCTATGGGGGAACGACGCTCCCACCGGTTATTCCCCCCCGGCAATACTGGCATATCAGCCATCGCTATTCGGATGCGAATTCCGCTGGCAGGGACTGGCTCGCCGGGTTTGAATTCGGCGCGAAGACGGCACGAAGCACGGGAGTCCGCGAGGGCGCGTCCCTCCCCGCGACAGGGGTCATCGAGCCAGAATTTCCTGACGAACCACCGCGAACCTCGAAGTCACACGTCCTTCCNNNNCCCCGGCGGTCGAGCGGATCACTCCCTCCGCCCCCCTTGTCCCGGCGCTCCCCGATGAACTCGATTCCGAACCGCTGGAACTCGACGAACCGGTTCTGAACCCGGCCGATGACCGCCCGCTTCCCCCCGATCTCGCTCCAGCCGACTCCCCCACGGTGAGTCCTCTCGGCTCGGGCGACGGTCGTCTCAAACAGCAGGGTGAGGGGTAGGCCATGGCAACCACCGCTTGGTTCAATCGACTTCCGTTTGGGGTCGACACGGCACGCCTTCTAAGATGCACTTGGCTGGTCTGTGCGTTGTTGGTAGTTGCCCGGCTTTCTGGCTGCGCGGCTGTCTCGAACCCGGTGGCACAGGGAATTCCTGTCCGCCTGGTTCCGCCCGAAATTCTCGCCGAGCCGCGCGAAGCGCGCGAACAGATCCCCCTCTCGTGGCTCAGCCGCGAACCGGATGGCGATTATCTGTTGGGGCCAGGGGACATTCTGGGTGTCCACATCGACGGAATTCTGGGTGACCCCAATCTTCCTCCGCCAGTGACCGTTCCCGAAGTCGCTTCGCTTCCCCCTGCCGTTGGCGTCCCCATCCCGATTCGGGAAGACGGGACGATTCCCCTGCCGCGCATCGATCCGGTGAATCTCACCGGGTTGACGATCATTCAAGCCGAGCAGGAGATCATCAACGCGTATTCGGTCAAACGACAACTGGTGAAGCCCCGGGAAGAACGCATCCTCATCACGCTGGTCCGCCCGCGCCACGAACGGATTCTGGTCATTCGGCAGGATAATCCCACCGCGACACCGTTCCAGGGGGCCGGGCAGGTGCAGAACTTTCGCGGACTGACCAGCCTGGCGACCACGTCGATCTCCCAGCAACAGGGGACCGGCACCGTCGTCGACCTCCCGGCCAATGAAAACGACGTTCTCAACGCGTTGACCCGGACCGGAGGTTTGCCCGGCCCGGCCGCCAAGAATGAAGTGATTATTCAACGCGGGGGGCAAAAGTCCCGTCGACGCGAAGGCTGGGCTCGCGAATCGCGCGACGAGATCATTCGCATTCCGCTACGCCGTTATCCCGGGCAGTCTCAGACATTCTCACCCGATGACATTGTTTTGCAAACGGGGGACATCCTGTTTGTGGAGGCGCGTCGGCCCGAGGTGTATTACACCGCAGGACTACTTCCCGCGCGGGAAATCCCCCTGCCCCGGGATATCGACATCACCGCGATCGAAGCGATCAGCCGGGTCGGTGGGCCACTCATCAACGGCGGCGTCAACTCAAACAACCTGACGGGCCAGATCATCAACAATGGTCTGGGGAATCCGTCTCCCAGTCTGTTGTCTGTCATTCGCCGCACCAGCGACGGTCGTCAGGTGGTGATTCGGGTCGATGTCAATCGGGCGTTTAACGATCCGCGCGAGAATCTCCTCATCGCCCCCGGCGACGTGCTGGTGTTGCAAGAGACCACGGGCGAAGCGTCCACTCGCTACCTGACCAACCTGCTGCGAATCGATGTCTTCGAAGATGTCTTCCGGGGTGGTTCGGGATCGGCGTCGCTCAATACAAGTTTCCCCTGATCTCGCGGTACAATCGGGGCTCGTCGTCCGGTCGCTCATTCTCCGTCAGACAGCCACGATTCCCGCCATGTCCAATTCTCTCGAGCAGTTTGTCGCCGAGCATTCCCACCTGACGCGGCGGTTTTTCCTGGGGCTGGGGGCCGCTGGAGCCGCAGCGCTGGCGACCGTCGCTGAGTCGCGCGCGGCCGAACCGCGGGATCCCCGGTTGCAACAGGCGGTTGACAAGCTGGAATCCTGGCTGACCGAGCCATCGCAGTTTCGCGATGTCTCGCGCGGCAAGCCGATCCCGCACTCCCTTCCGGACGACAAAAAGTCCGAAGTCGGGATGACTCGCGACACCTGGAAACTGGAGGTGATCAGCGATCCCGAACAGCCGGCCAAGATTCGAACCCCCTTCGCGAAGGAGGCGGGGACCGCGCTCGACTTCGCCGGTCTCATGCGACTCGCG
The DNA here is from genome assembly GCA_026692825.1 of Planctomycetota bacterium. Taxonomy (GTDB): domain Bacteria; phylum Planctomycetota; class Planctomycetia; order Planctomycetales; family Planctomycetaceae; genus UBA10511. The sequence goes on from JAPLOC010000233.1 coordinate 10,942, forward strand.
GAACAGCACGCGGTCCGCTTCCCCAAAGTGATGACCTGCCTCAACATCGGCTGCCCGCTGGGAATGGGAATCTGGGAAGGGGTACCGCTGCGCGAGGTCTTGTGGAAAACGCAACCTCGCGAAAACCTGCGGCGGGTCTTCTACTACGGTTACCACAACGACGTCCCCGACCAGAGATTTCAAAGTTCGCTGCCGGTCGATCGCGTATTGGAAGACCCCGTGGGACTGCCCCCGGTGATCTTGTGTTATAAACTCAACGGAGAATGGTTGTCGCCGGAACGTGGGGGACCGGTCCGGATTGTGGTTCCCGAAGGATACGGGTTCAAGTCGATCAAGTGGCTGACGACGGTCGTGTTGACCAACCTCTACCACGCGAACGACACCTACGCCAATGGCAACAACGATGTCGACAGTACGCTGAAGACATTCGCTTCGACCTTGAACGCTCCCACGCGAGTCAAAGCGGGAGAGCCGTTCGCCGTCACGGGCTACGCACAAGTTGGGACCGCCGGGCTTTCGAAAGTGCAGGTCTGGTTGCGCAGTGAGGCGACCGACTGGCCCGCCGAGGACAAGTACTTCGCCACCGCGCCGTGGATTGACGCCGAAGTTCTGCCGCCTCCGGCGCAATGGGGAGGCGGGCTCCAGGATGACACCGTGCTGAATACCACTCGCGGGTTCGACTCTGAGGGACGCCCTCTGACATGGCCGATGCGGCTGGCGAAAATCCACTGGGCCAGCCTTTTGCCGGGAGTTCCGGCGGGGAAGTATGCGCTGCATTGCCGAACGATTGACGCGAACGGCCAAGCTCAGCCGATGCCGCGGCCATTTCAAAAATCGGGCCACGCGGCGATCGAGGAGATTGGCGTGACGGTGGAGTAGGCAATCGTTCATGCGGCTGGAAACGGTGCGTTTGTTCGGTAGGACGGGTCTCTGACCCGGCGGCCAAAAATGTTGACAGTGCCGCCCGCTCTGGAAGGGTCATTGAACCATCCCACGGCGTCGGGTGCCCTACGTCTGGATTCGCGCCGCGTGGTTTGTACCGCGAGCGGGGTGAAACGAAACATTCATTGAGCGATCCCTTGCCGGCTCGCCCGGCAGGTGAAGGAGATCGGTGGCTAACTCGATACTCCCCGATCGCGACTCAGGCCCCTGCCACGGCGTGTGGCAGGCGAATCAGATCGCCGCTCAGGTACTTCGATTGACGCGGATAGTGCAGCCAGCCGAACGTACCAAACCCAGCGGCTCGGCTTGGAACCACCTCCGTTTCGGGAAACGCCCGCGTGAAACAAAACTCGAAAATTGACCAACAGATTCTGTGCGCTTCACGATTCTGGAGTCGTTATACTGGTAGCGATGTTGAATCGCGACACCACTTGAGTTCGTCTGGTTCCTGGAGTTCTATGGAAGCATCGGCCCCCTGATTTGTCTTTGCGTTCGCGAGTCCTGACGAAGAAGAAGCAGCTAGAAGAGGTAGCCCAATGAGTATGTTTGAGAGCTGGAAACCCGAGGATCTGCCACCGCGGTACGAAGGAAAGTTCGACATCACAGACTCAGGTCAATGGGGTCTCAACTCCGGCCGAACCCAGTGGCGGGTTGTATGCAAGCAGTGTGGCGAGGAGTTGCATCCAGCAACGACGGACCCATCATTTTGTATAAAGATCCATGAGTGTCCCAGGGAGAATGCCACTGCGGTTCACTGATGAAATCAGTTGAGGAAACCACACTCGCAGATATCCACGGTCGACGGCGGCCAGTCGATCCGCCTGGGACATCGTATGAGCGGCGATCAGGAAGTCCGGCACCAGGTGCTGTCTCGGGCCACCTGCGGCTTGATAGCGGCGAAACGTTTCGCCGGCCTGAAATGCGGCACTTGGCGAAAAATGGTCATAGCCAATCTGCAGCCGACTCAAGAATCCGATCAGAGAGCTGGGATCGGTGGTTGATGGGGCAAGCTCAGCGAAAACGACTGGGCAGATCAAGTGGACCAGGAACGGCTTCATGAGAATCGGTCGGACCGCCATGCAGGTCGTCAATCAATTCGGCGACAGAGACATCGGACCAAGGATGGCGGGCCAGCGCATCGCGAGAGGACGTCCGCCAAGCATCCATCGCCAGATTCCATTCGGCCTGATTGACAACCCGACGTCCCACCAGAATGGTCGCGGTTTCATCGAACTCGATCTGATCACCCGGCTTCAAGCCGAGTTTCTCACGAATTCCGATGGGAATTGTGATTTGCCCCTTGCTGGTCAGCGTTGCCTTCATTTCCGTATGGTAAGGAGGTGGGGTAAGGAAGTCAATCCGTGTTCTGGAGTTGGCGGCGACCGGAAATCTGCCAGAAGACTTCGTCTGGCCGGTTACATTTTCAAACCGAAAAAAGAATGGCCCTGACCCACCCCAAGGAACCGTTTCTCGGATCTCCCACCCGCAGGACGACCGCACGTCAAGCGTAAGATTTGGAACAAAAGAGAACGAAGGAAACGAAGAATTTCGGAGGAAATCGGGGCTATTCCCTGCCGACATGCTGAATTCCGGTCGTTTCGCACCCTTCGTTTCCTTCGTTGGCTTCGTTGGCTTCTGTTCAACTTCGGCTGCTCTTCGGGAACAAACACGCATTTTTTCTCCCCTCCGGAGTCATAGCCTCGGCATGTGGGTGGCCCCGACCTTCGAGAACAACGAGGCGGCATTGGACAAACTCCGCAAGTCCAAGGCGCCTCTAAAGAACGAAGGCGATCCGCTGCCGATTGGCCCACCATAGCGACTCGGCGAGGTTCGGCATGGAATGAGCCGACCGTTCCCAGGCGATTGACAGAACCGAAACGACGCAGCGAGAATGCACCCCATCCGGGATCGATGTTGCTGCTTGAGGAAACCAATGCCACGCTTGAGTCGAACGCTCGATGGGAACATGGGCCGGATCGCTTTCCATTCGGTCGTGGGCGCAGTCCGCCTTCTGACATGGGTCGTTCTCATTCTGGCCATTCGGGTCGGGGCTTGCTTCGCTGCCGAGCCGCTTCGGGATTCCTACGGCGACGTTCTTCCCGACCGGGCGGTCGCGCGACTCGGCACGGCGCGTTTTCGCCACAGCGGTGCCGTTTACCAGATCTTTTTCTTTCCAGACGGCCAGAAGCTGCTCACGTCCGACACGTGGGGAGCGGTTCATGTCTGGCAGGTCTCTTCCGCGGAACGCCTGGAAAAGTGGAATTTCGCCGGCAGCCTGGCGTTGGCTCTTGCGCCCGACGGCAAAACGCTGGTGGTCGCCGGTCAGGACGGCGAGGTGCTGCTGGTCGAGACTTCCACCGGCAAGATTCGCGATCGGCTGCAGGGTCATGCCACGAAAGTGGACACTCTGGCAATCTCACGCGACTCAAAATGGCTTGCGTCGGCGACATGGAACTTCAACGACCTCGAACCAGACGCGCAGCACGAGAAGAAGTTGTGCCTGTGGAGTCTTCTTTCGGGAGAGCGCGTCAGAATCCTCGATTCGCCCGATCGATTCACGGGCGCACTGGCGTTTGATGCCGACGCGAGTCGGCTGTTCTCGGCCGGTGGCAAATCGTTGATTGGTCCCGGAACGATTCGCGTCTGGAACGTCGGTCAGGAGGAAAAACCCCGCGAGATCGCGCCCGTGCCGACGGCCGCGACGCTGCTTGACGTCTCGCCCGACAACTTCTTGATTGTGCCGCGTGACAATGAGACGCTCGCAGTCCTGGACCCCGTGACCGGCGAGGAACGGACATCCATCCGGGTCGGCCGCGCAACTTCGTTTGCGTTGTCGCACGATGGATCGACCATCGCCACCGAGCCGACACATCACGACGGCAAATTTGGAAGTCCGGGGGTCGTTCTGTGGGATGCTCAAACAGGGCGACAGATCCGCACATTCGAACGGCCGCACTTTCCGGCTGGTCGACTCGCCTGGTCACCCGACGACAGGTTCCTGGCCTTCGGCGATGCGCACTCGGTGCGCGTCATCGAAGTCGCGACGGGGAAAGAGCAGTTTCCGAACGACGAGCCCCGCTCGGTCGTCACGAGTCTCGCTGTCGCTCCCGGCAAAAAACGCCTGATCGCCGCCGCGAATTCGTCGGATCGCGGGATTCGCGTCTGGGAGCAGACGGGACGGGGCGGCTTCATCAACCATCCTCTCGGTCAACCCGATGAAAAGGTGACTGGCCTGGCGTTCTCAGACCCGTCGTTGCTGGTGGCGTCAACCGCGACAGGCGCCGTGAAAGTGTTCGACGTGGGTACGATGAGGGTCAAGAGGCAGGTCTTTGCGGGGAGCAAGGAGATCTCCTGCCTGGCGCTGAACCGCGACGGCCGACGGGCGGCCTTCGTGCATGACGATGCGATTCACATTGTCGATCTTGACGCTGCCAGCGACTCTGTGGTGATGCACCACGGCGCAAAATACTTGAGCCAACTGGAGTTTTCTCAAGACAGTCTCTCGCTTCAATTTCGGCGAAGCGGAAGTTTCGATTTGGCACAAGTCGTCGATTTCATCACGCTTACTGGCGAAACGACGGATCTGCTCCCAAAGCCGCGTGAATTCAGCGGCTTCACGTTCTCGCCAGACGACAAGTGGCTGGCCACCAGTCAGGCGTTGGTCGGTTCCCACCGACCGGATGACGAGGTCAACCTGTTGCAGCGTGAAACTGGCGTCGTGACGCTCGTCATGAAGACGCCGCACGAAAAGTGCCAGTGCACGGTGTTTTCCCCGGATTCAACGCTCCTGGCCGCTGGCATTTCCGTTCGCGGCGGGAAATACGACTTAAGCAGCATCGGCGGCGCTGTGTCCCTGTGGCGGGTTCCCGGCGAGCAGCTCGCCCGTATACCGATGGATTCGGGAGTGACAACCGCGGCCTTCACACCCGACGGCCAGTGGCTCGTCACCGGACACGACGATTCGACAATACTC
>JAPLOC010000234.1 GCA_026692825.1 Planctomycetota bacterium
GTTCCCTTTTTCATTTCCTTTTTCTTGTTCGTGTGTTCCGTGCTTTTCGTGGTTCCCCCGTCCGTCCAAACATCAATTGGCAAGGCGTTTCACAATCGCCTTAGGGTAACTGCCGAAATTCACCAACAGCCCTAACCTCAGGTTCGTCGCCTTCAGGTAATTCAACACCTGTGCCGAGTGCTCGGCAGCGAACTCGCGCACCGCCTTCAATTCAACAATGATCTTGTCATAACAGACGAAACCCGCATCCCATGACGCGGTAAACCTCGAAAATCGCTCCTTGAATCCGGTAGCCCTCTTCGGCGAAGAGGATTGTTGGATTGGAGTTTTGGTTCATCTTGCACCGTGAGGGTTCAGGGGGGTGAGGGGAAAGCACCGAAAAGTACGAAACACACGAACACGGACGGACAACTTTGCGCAGGATGATCCTAACGGCTTACGGTGTCAAATGTCGACTACTGAGAATTGAGTGCATCCTGGAGGAATGCGACCGCGCCGCGATGAATGCGACAAATCGACAGATTGATCTTGGACAGGTCCTAAGACATGCTCGGCAATATCGCGGAGTGGGTCTACGATGACTGGAACATGACTCACTACGGGACGTATCGAGACACGATCGCCGTCGACCCGGTCTGTGAGGACTCGTCTGGCGGACGCGGACTCTTAAAAGGAGGCAACTTTTTCGATCAACCGCTGTTCCACCGCTCGGCCAGTCGGCTTCCTTGTGAAAAATACGCAGCGTTCAACCTGTTCGGATTTCGCGTCGCGCTGTCGGTCGAGGCTGTGCGCAAGGCCCTGGGTCGCGACGGGCCGCCGATGCCAAACGCGATTGAATAGGGTGGCAATCGAACAGGGAGCTGACGCTCCCCGCTCGCTTGGTCAGCCGCGGGGCTTTACGCCATTCACCACATTGGGGGGCGCTTCACCGCGATGGACGGCGATCGCGATTTTCGCCACCGATTCCCGTAGCGTCCGGACCGCGCGGGGGCTGGCCGACGCGATATGCGCCGCCAGCACCGCGTTCGGATGCGTGCGAATCGGATTATCGACCGGAATCGGCTCGGGATCGAACACGTCCAGCGACGCGCCGGCCAAATGCCCCGACTGCAACGCCGCGACCAGTGCCTGGGGATCGACCAAATCCCCCCGGCCGACGTTGATCAACAGGCTCCCCGGCTTCATCTGCCCCAAAGTCTTCTCATTGATCATCCGCCGCGTGCTGTCGAGCGACGGACAGTGCAGCGTGACGATGTCCGACTGCGACAGGAGTTCATCCAGCCCGACCGCGGTCGCGGGGCTGCCGGCGATCGCTCCTGTCGCGATCAATGGATCATTCACCAGAATCTTCGCGCCGAACGGAACCAGCCGTTCGACAACGGCGCGGCCAATTCGTCCATAACCGACCACACCCACGGTCTGATCGCGCAGTGCCCGCATTCCGGATAGCGGAGTCGCCAACCCCCACTTTCCCTCAGCGATCAACCGATGGTTGGGAACCACCTGTCGGGTCTGCGCCAGAATGAACGCCAGTGTCTGGTCGGCGACTTCATTGATGCAGTAGTCCGGAATGTTGCAGACGGGAATCCCCCGTTCCCGGGCGGCGACCAGGTCGACATTGTCGACCCCGATGCCATATCGAATGATCACCTTCGCGTTCTTCATCGCTTCGACCACAGCACGCTGCACCGGGGCGAACTGCGTGATCACCAGCTCGGCGTCGGCGACAACCGGAATCAGCGCTTCGACCGTTTTTGCCTGATGCCCGGTGAGCGTGCAGCCAGCGGATGCCAGCAATTCCTGCTCGATCGACAGGTCGGGAAAAGAATAGTCAGTGACGATGGCGCGCGACATCGGCGAAGCTTTCATGCGGTTGGCGGGAACGGAATGGCGGCGGAGTGTGCCGCCGATTCTTCGTAGCAGGGATCCCGCACGGTTGCAATGTAAGCGCCCCACAAGGGACAATTTCCATCATTCGACGCCGACCGCCCGATCGCGAAGTTCCCATGACCACTCCCCCGCCCATTCCGTCCAGCGAAATCACCCCGCCGGAACTCTATTTTAACCGTCGCAGCCTGCTCCGCGCCGGGATTGTGGCGGCGACAACGGCGTCGACCGCCGGCCTGTATCGGGCCTTGAATCGCCCGGGTGCCGAGGAGGTCAAAACCCCGGAACTCGTGGGACTCGTCAAGGATCGCGGAGATTCGACCGATCCTGTGGAACAGGCGAATCCCGAGGGAGCCGCCGACCCCGTTGAAGCCGCGCCGGCCGAACCGGTCGACAACGGCTTCCACACCGATGAGACTTTGACCTCGCTGCGAAGCGTCACGAACTACAACAACTTCTACGAATTCACGACGAGTAAAGAACGGGTCGCGCTGGTCTCGAGGAATTTCGTCTCCCGGCCCTGGACCGTCGCGGTCGAGGGGCTGGTCCACAAGCCGAAAGTGTTTGATCTCGACGAGATTCTCAAGCTCAGCGCTCCCGAAGAGCGGGTCTACCGCATGCGTTGCGTCGAGGGGTGGTCGATGGTGATTCCCTGGGCCGGTTTTTCGCTCTCGAAGCTGCTGGACGCCGTCGAACCGATGGGATCCGCGAAATACGTCGCGTTTGAAACGCTGTTCGATCCCAAACGCATGCCGGGGCAGAACTACCCGGCGCTCGACTGGCCCTACGTCGAAGGCTTGCGACTGGACGAAGCGCTGCATCCGCTCACCATGCTCGCGACCGGTTTGTACGGACGCGAACTCCCCGCCCCGAACGGCGCACCGCTGCGACTTGTTGTGCCGTGGAAGTACGGCTTCAAGGGAATCAAGTCGATCGTCAAGATTTCGCTGACGGAAAACCAGCCACCCACGAGCTGGAACGTTACCGCTCCAGGGGAATACGGGTTCTACTCCAACGTGAATCCCGATGTCGCGCATCCGCGCTGGAGTCAGGCGACGGAACAGCGGATCGGCGAATCGGGGCGACGCAAGACCCTGATGTTCAACGGCTATGGCGAGCAGGTCGCCCAGCTCTACACTGGGATGGATTTGCGCAGGAATTTCTGATGAATCCTGAATTCCGAATGACAAACCGATCACGACTGACGAGGGGTGGATGACACATCAGAATCTGCAGTTCGCCAAATTCGTCGCGCTGTTGAATTGCGCAGTCCCGGGGCTGCTCCTGGGACTCGACGCGCTGCGGGGGGATCTGGGGGCGAATCCGGTCAATTTCGCAATTCGAACGACCGGCATGCTTTCGCTGATCTGTCTGGTGTTGTCACTGGCGGTGACGCCGGCGGCGCGCGTCAGCGGGTGGAGCCAGATCACGCACTTTCGACGGATGCTGGGGGTGTATGCCTTTCTGTACGCCGCCGTCCATTTCGGGATTTTCTTCGGATTCGATCGCGCGGGGAGCGTCTCCAGCACGCTGTCGGAAATGAGCCTGCGACCGTACCTCGCGGTCGGGGCGGCGAGTCTCCTGATGATGGCCCCACTCGCCGCCACGTCGACGAACGGAATGATCAAACGTGTGGGTGGCAAACGGTGGAAACTGCTGCATCGACTGGCCTACCCGGCGGGACTCGCCGCCGTCACGCACTATTTTCTGTTGGTGAAATCGGACACCCGTCTGCCCATGGCGTTTGGGGCGACGCTGGTGGTGTTGCTGGGCTATCGCGTTTTCGCTCTCCGCCGGAAACGGAGTGTCGACCTCAATCAACGCGGACCACGGATTGGCGAGAACAACGTTGTTCAGGCCGAGCCGCTTCCCTAGGAAGGTGGGGGCGGTTCATCGCAACCGGATGTCCCACGCGGCGCGATAAAACGACTTGATGCCCGTGACACGGGTTCTGTAGTATTTCGTCCCGAGACGTTTCACCTGATCCACCCGCTCAAAAATCCGTGACAGGGTCCGCGAGGCAAGCCATGATCATTTGGGGATCGACCAGTAAAGAGTCGACTGTCGACTCGACCACGTTTTTTTGTCCCAACTGTCGCGACGAAGTCGACTGCGACCAGATCCGGGTTTCGCGTTACTTCACGCTGTATTTCATTCCGCTGTTCCCCGTCGCCACGCTGGGAGAGTATGTGCGGTGCGATGAGTGTGGCGGTGAATTCGACAAGAAGGTGCTGTCGCTCACCAAACGGCATATCGACGCGATGACGAAGCCGTGGAAGTGCGGCGAGTGCGGCAACAGCAATGACGCGTCGCAAAAACGGTGCGTCAATTGCCGGTGCTTTCGTGAGGACGATCCCGCGGACGATTCGATCTTCGAGGAGTGATTGGAATCGGCAGTGCGGCGCAGGGGGGAACCGGTCCACAAGAGATTCCCAACAATTCAGTTTTTTTATTTGCGTCCCAGGCGCTGAATGCGTACATTACTGCGCAGTCACTCCAAAACGTGCCGTTCGTGTGCGAATGGGTGACCATCGGCCGCGACTCGCCCGGTTCCTGTCCATGCATCGACTCCCACCCCAAACGATCACGAAGCGGTGCCATTGGCGCTGGTTGTTGTTCGTTTGCGTGGCGATCGGTGGCTGGTTCGCCAGTCCCGGGGACGCGAACGCCAGTTGCGGTGACTACGTCCGGATTGGCAATCCGCGTGGCGAGCGAAATTCCCACGCGAATTCGACGGCACCGGTTTCAATGTCTGACGACGGCTCTCAGTCGGATTCGATTGTTCCGCCAGTGACTCCGACGCGGAATTGCAGTGGGCCAAACTGCCGGCCGGCGACACCAGTCGACGAGTTGCCACCGACACGAGTCTCCGTGCCCACTCGATCACATGATTTGGTACTGACGGGCAGTCCGCTCACTAGGGATGACGCGGAGGAGTTTCTGAGTTTCGACGACGCCGTACTGGGGCCACAACAGACGGCGTCCGGGCAATTTCGCCCCCCAAGGGCGTTCTAGGGCGGGTACTCGGCAGTTGGGCGCTCTCGAAGCGCCGTGGGGGATGATCCTCGGTGTCGTCAACGCGCGGCGGCGGGGTCGAATGACCTTCTGTGCGCATCATCGATTCTGCCTTCCGCCTTCCGCCCGTCTGACTGCGGACTTGCGAGCGCGGCACGTGAGGCTGCCGGCTGATTCCACGGTCCAACCCCGGTTGCGATAATCCCCGCACATTTTGCGATTGGCACCGTGTGACGGATCCGAGCGGGTTCGCGCAAGTTCCGCCGTTTGTGGGCATTGGCCGTCTGCGGTTCGCCCCCTCCCCTCCTGTTGAAATTGTCCTTCTTCAAACCCTCTGGAAACTCCCATGTGCAGTGCGATGCATTCCGCGACTTCTCCCTGGGCCTGGCTGCTGGCCATGGCACTTCTCGGGATGGTGACCCCTCAGTTCTTGAGCGCGGACGATCAGCCGGGGGCGGGCGCGAAGTCCGACTCGCCCGAGACAACACCGACTGGCGAAACCGACGCGGAGGTCATCGCGAAATTTGGTGTCCCGCTCGCCGAAATCGAGAAGGCTTACGACGGTCGCCCACAACCCGAGGCGGTGCGGATGCTGATCGCGATTACTCGGGGTTCACAAATGGGACCGGGTGAGGGCTGGTTCGGCCCCGCCTCGTCACGCTATTCCTTTGAATGGCTCGCCAAACACCACGACAAAGGCGACGCCCAATCGATCGCGGCCACCGACTTTCGCGGGGCGGCGAACTGGCTGGCCCGCCTAGACCGCAACCACGACGGCGCAATCACTCCTCAGGATCTCGACTGGTCCGATGACAATCCCTGGGTCCAGCAAGCCTACATGGTCAACCGCCTGTTTCGGCGGATGGATCCAAATGGCGATGGCGGAATCACCAAGGACGAATGGGAGAAGTTCTTTCTCAAGGCGGCCAAAGGGAGCGACATCCTGCGTTCCGACGATCTGGTCGACACATTGCTCGCTGGCGTGGGTGGCAGTTTCTCTCCCGGAGACGCTCCCTCTCCTGAAGTTCTGATTCGAGGGTTGTTCGCGGGCGAGATTGGCTCCCTGAACGAAGGACCGCAGGTGGGTCAGCAGGCACCCGACTTCACGTTGAAGACTCACGATGGCGAACAGACGATTCACCTCGCCGACGTGATCGGCAAGCGACCAATCGTCCTCACGTTCGGCAATTTCACCTGTGGCCCGTTTCGCTCGATGTATCCGGGTGTTGAAGCGGTCTACCGACGTTTCCACGAAGAGGCGACTTTTCTTTCAGTTTACGTTCGCGAAGCCCATCCGACCGACGGTTGGAATATGGAGTCGAATTCCAAAGTGGGTGTCACCGTCGCTCAGCCGAAAAACTACATCGAACGGGTCGCGGTCGCGAATAAATGCTACGGCCTCCTGAAATGCTCGATGCCCCTGTTGGTCGACGAAATCAACGACCCGGTGGGGAATGCCTACAGCGGCATGCCCGCGCGGTTGTACGTGATCGACACAGAAGGCAAAGTCGCGTTCAAGAGTGGCCGGGGGCCGTTTGGATTCAAGACCGGCGAAATGGAACAGGCATTGATCATGTGCCTGCTCGAATGCCAGATCGAGACTGCGACGGAACCGAAAGCCCCGGACGACGCGAAACCTGCGAAGCCCGCGAAATGACGATTCCGCAGGCCGCCTCCTGACGAACCGTTCCCTCCTGTTTTAATGGAGTTGATTCGTGTCCGAGAATTCCGTTCTGAATCTGGCTCCGCAGGTGCGCGAACGAGTTCCGACAGTCCCTCTGCTGGATCCCGAGGAATGCTGGCGACGGCTCCCCCAGGTAGTCTCGAGTGAGAAACCGGCGCTCCCGAGTTGGGTGCGCGCGGTTTGCCATGCGCTGCCACGAACCGCCGCCGCGATGTTGCCACTCGATTTCGCCCATCGCGTGAATAGCCCACTCCCGCCTCTCTTGCGGGGCAAACTGCGCTGGATCATCCTGCGAGTCTGACCTGCGGTCACTCTCCAGTGATCCGTCGAACTGGCGAGATGAAGAGCGTGAACCGTTGGAGTTCATTCGGCAGATGACAATCGCGGCTCCGACCATTCCGGATGAGTTGTTCGCGAAAATGCGGGCCCGGTTTGGCGATCAACAGGTCGCGGCGATGGTCATGCTGGCGGCTTATGGGAACTTTCAGGACCGACTGATCCTCGGGCTGAATCTGCCACTCGAAACCGACGGTCCATTGCCCCCGATCGATGTGTGCTTCGAAGAGTCGGCGTTTCAAATGGCCCCCTACGTGCCGACAGACGAAAAGTTCCCCTTCAGTGGCCAGGCCGGTACCGGCTCGGTGGTCTCAGCCGATCCCGACTGGGGAGCGATCTCTTACGACGAATTGCAATCGCGTCTGGAACAGCAACGGAGTCGCTCCCCGCGCCTGCCGATTCCCACCTGGGACGAAGTGAAAACACGAATTCCCCCCGCCATGGCGGCGCGCCCCACACGCATCGTCTGGAATCTCGTGAGTGCTGGTTACTGTCCTGGGCTGGCAGTTCCCGGGATCACCAGCACGCGGACCTTGTGGGCCGAAACGAAACCCGATCGTATTTTCGAGGAGAGCCTGTTCTGGATTCAAACCCGCAGTGTCGAATGCAACTACTGCATGGGGCATTGCGAGATGCTCATGGAGGTCGCCGGTCTCGATCAGCAGGGGGTCGCCGACCGTACCCGCCGGCTGGCAGCCGCCGACTGGTCGAGCTTTCCCCCAGCCGAACAGCGGGCCTATGCCTACGCCCGCAAGCTTAGCAAGACCCCGTGGGAACTGACCGCCGCCGACTACCGGCTGTTGGAAGCGGATCTCGGTCGCGACAAAGCGATGGCGACTTTCTGGTGGTTGTGTCGCGGCCTGTACATGACCCGCATTTCTGACGGATTCCAGCTCCCGCTGGAGCGTGAAAACGTTTTTCAGTCGGTCCCGAACACGACGTCGGCCTCCGGTGAAAAGAAGTCGCCCTGACGTTGTCCGCAGGGACATTTGCGTCTGGTTGCGTGATGGCCAGGACATTCCATTTGACTTGATTTCGTTTCTCCAGCTCACAGGAAACCCAGCTCATGAACACAAATCACTGGCTTGCGCTGTCGCTTGCCGCGCTGCTTTGGACCGACGCCCGCGCGGACCAGAAGCCGCTGACCGCTCCCCGTCCGACTCCGGTCACGCGACCGGAAATGAAGAAGCTGCTGGAAGACATGAAGCAGCGCACCCCGCGGATTCCGCTGCCACCTCTCACCGAGGAAGAAAAGAAGGCTGCCGAGCCCGATCAACTCTCCCGCGGTTACGAAGGGCGGCTCCGTTCGCTTTATCTGCCCGGTTCGGATCTGCGTGGCTACCTGTACTTCGCCGGCAGCCCGGCCCGCCGTCCCGACAGTCCCCCCCCACGGTTTACCATCGAACCCGATCCGACCGTCACGCTGGATTACGCCTTCAAAACAAAGCTGTTCTGGATCGCTTCGCGTGCCAACAACTGCCAGTACTGCCTGGGCCATCAAGAATCGAAACTGCTGGCGGTTGGCATGAGTGACGATGATCTCGCTTCGTTAGACACCGACTGGAGCGTTTTTCCCGAAGCCGAACAGGCGGCGTTCGCCTTCGCGCGCCGGCTGACCCTCGAACCACAGAATCTGACCGACGCTGACATCGACCGCTGTCGCAAGCATTACACCGACCTGCAGATTCTCGAAATGGCGCTCTCGGTCGGTGGCAACAACGCCATCAACCGCTGGAAAGAAGGGACCGGCGTTCCCCAATCCTCGGGAGGAGGTAATTTCGGCGGACGTAGTGGTGCCGCTGGTGAAGAACACTCATATCTCACTCCCACCAGCGACAAATTCGTTCTGACCGTCTCCAAGGTCGCCCCGGTCAAGACTCCAGCACCTGGCAAAGTGGAAGTTCCGACAGTACTTGACTGCCCCGCTCTGGAATCCCCGGCCAAACTCGAACAGGCCCTGGCTGCCGCCGCGAAGCGCAAGCCCCGCCTTCCTGTCACCGACGAAGCGACCGCCCGCGCCGTTTTGAAAGAGATCGCCCCCAGCGGTCCCATTCCCGGCTGGATGCGATTGCTCGCCAATTACCCGGGCGCGGGCCTGCGGACCGTGACCGGTTTTGTCGCCACCGCCAAGAGTTCCGATCTGTCCCCCTTGCTGCGTGCCCAGATGGACTGGGTCATCGCACGGCAGGATCGCGCGTGGTACGCGCTGGGTGAAGCCCGTAAGGCTCTGAAGGCTTTGGGACAGACCGACGCGCAGATCGCCGCTTTGGATGGAGACCAACAGGGGATCCCGGAAAAAGACCGCGCTCTGCTCACTTTCGCCCGCAACCTGGCGGCGTCTCCCGCGGTCTTGACTGATGCGCAGGCTGCCGAAGCGGTGCGACTCGCGGGACCGCGCGACGTCACGCAAACCGTTCACTACACCGCGATGCGGGCCCTGTTCGATCGGTTCACAGAAGCGGCCGGACTGCCGATTGATCCGTGAGTTGAGTTCTGGCGGGGGACGTCCATCCTGGCTTCCCCCGTCCCTTGCCGGGGGTGAACTGGTTCTGGAATAATCGCAACGGCCGGTTTGGTCAGGGACCACCGGCCGAATTTTTTTTCGTCCGATTCCACCACTCGCCAGCTTTCACTCCCGCATGCCGTTCTACGATCCCCAGCAGCTTCCCCCTCTCGAAATCCTGCCCGGCTGCCGCACGCGCATTCCGTACGGCGAAAACCTGATGCTGTCGTACCTGGAGATGGACGAAGGGGCGGAGGTTCCGCTGCATTCGCACCCGCACGAACAGGGAGGGATTCTGCTGGAAGGACGGGTTCAGTTGACGATCGGCGACGAAACCCGGGTGGTTGAAGCCGGCTCGCTGTTCATTATTCCCCCCAACGTCGTCCATCGCGCGGTGGCGGTAGGAGGCAAGGCGGTGGTCCTCGACGTCTTCAGCCCCATTCGGGAAGACTATGCCGAACGGTACAACAAGTACATTCCCCGGGTGAAGTAGCGGGGAGTGTTCTTCCGCGAGCAGGGTAAAATCAGACTGTTTTTTGCGACCCCTTGCCAGCTCGCCCGGCAGGTGAAGGAGATCGGTGGCTAACATGCCACGCCTCGATCGAGGCTCGCCCCCCTGCCACGTTCTGTGGCAGGTGAATGCCCACCAACGCCATCGACACGCAACTGAGCGCGGATTCACCTGCCCCTCAAGGGGGCAGGGGTCTCCGGCGAGAAATGTCTTAAATGCTGGCGCGCTCGGAATAACTGGTCGGCGCTGCGAGTTCTAAGCCCCGGCCGACTTCGCCGCCGAGACCCGATCTCGAAACGCATTGACCAGGATCCACGACGGTTCACCGGCGCACAGAAACCGCCATCCGTCGCGGACCATCCCCGCGACGTCGCCACCGATCAGCCATCCCGGTTTTCCCGCGGCGTGCGCCGACTCGCGTACCTTGAGGCACGCCTCTTTCAGGATCGGTGCGTCCATCTGCCCGCACACTCCCAGCTCCGCGGAGAGATCATACGGCCCCAGCGCCAGGGCAGTCGTCATCTCGTGCCGGGCGATGGCATCGCGATTCTCCATCCCCTTGCGGGTCTCAATCTGGGGCAGCACGATGAAGTCGGCTTCAAATTCCTGCTGCCACGTCACTCCCAGGTAGTTTGGTACCCACCGATTCCCCATCCCGCCCGGACGCCGACGGCCGCGCGGTGGTGTGTAGAGCGCGTCGCGAACGATGTCGAGGTCAGCGGCCGATTCCACACTCGCCAGCAGGAACCCGCAGGCCCCCAGGTCGGCGGCCAGTCGCAGTGTCGCGTAGTCGTTCGACCGGGGACGAACCAGGACCGGAAAGTTCATCCGACGGCCAGTCGCGCAGACCTCCGCGACCAGATCGGTGTCGGCGGAACCATGCTCCATGCAGACGATCAGATAATCGAGTCCGCCGCGCTGGCAGAGTTCCACCAGATCCGTCCAGACATGATCAATCGCCAACACTCCCAGCACCACCTGGTCGCCTGCCAGTTTCGCCTTCAATCCACGCGCCGCTTCCATCATGTCGCCTTCTGTTGAACGATCTCTGTCTGTTGTTTTGGTTCAAGGTTTTGTTCTTCTTCCGGACTACTTCTTCTTGAGCATTTTGTCGAAGTAGGCGAACAGGGCGGCCTCTGCCTTCACCGCATCGTCTCCCTTAAATCCGTGACCCGCCCCTTCGAGGGTCAGCAGTTCCGCAGGAACCTCGGCCGCTTTCAGCTTGTCAATCAGCCAGACCGCCTGCTCGTGGGCGACGTACTTGTCTTCGGTACCGTGGATGCACAACGTCGGTGCGGACTCGGGGGTTACCCAGTACAGCGGGCTGGCGACAATGTGCTTGCGGCGTTCCTGTTCGAGGTTCCCTCCCAGAAAGAGCGGCAGAACCTCGGCGGCGTCGACGCTTTTGCCGTACGATTTTGTGAAGTCGCTGGGGCCGTACACATTAACCACGCAGGCGACCGCACTCGATTGTTCGGGATTTCCACCATCCCCTTCAAACTGTTTGACCCCCGCCGTCACCGCCAGAAATTGAGCCAGGTGTCCCCCGGCCGATCCGCCGGTGGTGCCGATGCGGTTGACGTCGACTTTGTACTTCGCCGCGTTGGCCCGCAACCAGCGAACCGCCGCCTTGACGTCATGCACAGCGGCCGGGAAGGGGAATTTCGGGGCGAGGCGATAACTGACGGTGATCGCGACATACCCCCGCTCGGCGAGCTTGAGACACAGGGGGTTGTACGACTCGCGACTTCCCGCACGGAATCCACCGCCATGAATCAGCACGATCGCCGGGAACGGACCGTCGCCCGTTTTGGGACGGGCGAGGTTGACCTGCAAGTGCTGGTCCGCCGGATTCGAATACTCAAGATTCGGTTCCCATACGACAGTGTCAGGAATGACAGGGTCGGCGGCCGTCGCGGCGGAATTGAGACCACCGAGGGTCACAGCCAGCAATAGCGACGTAGTCCACAGGAAGAACTGGCGGGCGAGCGGGCGATTCATCAGGGATCCCTTGGCGAAGATGCGATTTCGGGGTGCGCAGGTGGCGGGGTGAAAACCGGCGTCCGGAGTTTGAGGAATTCCTGCCGGAATGGGAAGTCTCACCAAGTCGCCCGGCGAATCGTCGTGGGAGATCGTCGAGTCCACCTTGCGTTTGGTCCAATATTTGAGTAGGAATGAAAGCAACACCTGCCTATGATGCCGCCGCCGGGCTCCCGTTGGAATTGCCGGCGGCGGCCCCGCCAACTTTCACCCTGACCTGCCGACGGTGATGAGTACAACCCAGAAAGCTCCGCCCCCCCGGCTGCTCTACCACCACAACGCCTACCCATTCCTCTTTCTGGCGCTCAACCGGACTCAGAAGTCGCTGGGGCGTTCCTCCGCGCAGGGACCGGAAGACGAACGGGCGCACATTACCGGCGTCGAGTTGCTGGAGGGCATTCGCGATCTGGCGCTGGAACAGTTTGGATTGATGGCCAAAACAGTGTTTGCCGTCTGGGGAATTCAGGCGACGGAAGATTTCGGCAAGATGGTGTTCGAAATGGTCGAGCGAGGCGAGATGCGCAAGACCGAAAATGACCAGCTTGCCGACTTTTGCGACGTCTTCGACTTCGAGAAGGCGCTGGACTGCGACTACGTGATCGACACGCGCAACGCGTTTTAACTTCGCCCCGGCTTTCAGGAATTGACCCGCATGGCGGCGCATGGCACCGGCAGAGATACAAGTAAGCCAACCCGTGCCGAGGTCGATTCTGTCACGAACGCCAGTCACGTCCCCTCGACAGATTCGTTCACGCCAACACCGTTCGCGCGCGTCAGATTCCTCTTCGCGGCTGTGGTCATGCTGGCGGTCACCGTTTTTCTGGTGATTCTGGCCTGGAAAACCGCCAATCCGGTGGTGATCAGCGCCGTACAGGTGGAAGTGGCGGATGATGTGATCATCGGTCAAGTCATGGACGCGGGGGAAAATCGGATCCGTGTTACGCGGGTGTTCAAAGGGGCAATCCAGGAGGGGCGCGAAATTCGGGTGTTCAATTTGCCCGATACCGCGCTCATCGCTGATCAGGAATACATCCTCGCGCTGTCTCCTGTCCGTCGCGATTTTCAGGTCACCGTCCTTAACAATCGCGGCGTCGCTCCGCCCGAAGTCCTGATTTATCCGGTGACCAGTGAGTCGATCGATCACGTGAAACGACTGGTTCGAAATCCATCCCCATTGAATGTCCAATGAGTCAGGTTGTGCCGCCGGCAACTGCGACGACGGACGCGACGACGGTCTCCCGCGCAACGGTGATCTGGTCGCTGGTGGCGATGTTCTTCTGCTTTTATCTGGCGATCAGTGTCCCCGTGCTGATCTATTCCGACAAACTGGGGGTCGGCAAGCAGTTTGTGCGGGCGACATTCGCGCCGGTCGGCTGGCTGCACGATCACACACCGCTTCGTTATCCTTTGCGGTGGTACGCCTCGGTGTGGGGTGTCCGGCCCGATTGAACCCGTGGCCGAGTTCCGTTCGCTGACCCGACTTGCATCCCGGGTCGATCGCATTTTGTTTGAGGAGTCGCCGAGTGTCGAAAGCCTGGGGAGGCCGTTTTTCGCAGGCCACCGATCCGCGTGTCGAACAGTTCACCGAGTCCATCAGCTTCGATGCCCGGTTGGCGCAGGTCGATATTCGCGGCTCTCAGGCACACGCCCGCATGCTGGCCAAGGTCGGACTACTGACCGATGCCGAGGCGACAAGTGTCTGCGCGGCACTGGACGACATCGGATCCGAGATCGCCAGCGGAAAACTGCCGTTCCAGACTTCGCTGGAAGACATTCACATGCACGTCGAAACAGCGCTGATTCAGCGTTTGGGAGACGTGGGCCGCAAACTGCACACGGGCCGGAGTCGCAACGACCAGGTCGCCACCGACCTTAAGCTGTACACTCGCGACGCGATCGATCATGTCGATTCGCTGCTAATGGAATTGCAGCGGGCGTTTGTTGAACGCTCGGCCGAGGATCTCGACGTGGTTCTCCCGGGCTATACGCATTTGCAGCGGGCTCAGCCTGTGATGGCTCCGCACTATTGGCTGGCCTACTGCGAGAAATTCGCCCGCGATCGGGAACGACTGGCCGACTGCCGCAAACGGGTGAACATTTCCCCATTAGGAGCTGCGGCACTGGCGGGAACGTCGCTGCCGATCGATCGGCAGATGACGGCGGAACTGTTGGGCTTTTCGGCCCCGGCGGCGAACAGCCTCGACGTTTCGAGTGACCGTGATTTTCTGATCGAGTTCTGCAACTGCCTGGCGCTGATCGCCGCCCACCTCAGCACTTGGGCCGACGAATGGATTTTGTGGTGTACCACGGAATTTGGTTACATCAAACTCCCCGACGCCTACACGACCGGCAGCTCGATCATGCCACAAAAGCGCAATCCGGATGTTCTGGAGCTGATCCGGGGAAAAGCGGCCCGCATCATGTCGGCCGCACCCCGGCTGCTGACGCTGGTGAAGGGACTTCCCATGGCCTACAACCGCGATCTCCAGGAAGACAAGCTGGCGATGTTCGACGCGTACGACACGGTCGTCGCCTGTCTCGACCTGGCACCAGCGGTCGTGATCGGTGCCACGTTACAGCGGGAGCGGATCACCGCCCGCCTCGAAGAGGGATTTCTCGACGCGACAACCCTGATGGAGTACCTGATTCGTCGGGGCGTCCCGATGCGGACGGGTCACGAAACCGTCGGCAAACTGGTGCGGGAGTGCGAAGGACGCGGTTGCCGGCTGGCTCAACTGTCGCTCGCCGACCTGCAGGCGGCATGCCCCCAGATCGGCGACGATGTGTTCGGCGTACTGGGAGTTCAAAACGCGGTCCGGGCGCTGACCAGCTTTGGCTCAGGTGGACGGGCGTCGGTGGAGCAACAGCTCGCCGTCTGGCGAGAACGCATGACCACCAGCCAGCCGTTGCGGATGCCTACATCGGGAAATCCAACGCTGCCGTAGCGTGGATCGTAATCCACGCGGCTAGCCAACCACCCAATCGTGCCCCGCCTCATCGTCACCCAGCAACCAACCGGCGATCTGACGTCGCGCGGTGGTTGTTACAAACGTGGCACACCTCGAAACAGAACAATCTCGAAACAGAACTGCCCGTTTCAACGCCCTACCAATTTCGCCACAACCCGTGTTCGGAAATATGCATCGCCATCCAGACCAACCCAATGCACACGGTCGCGACCACGAAGATCACCCCCATCAGGATCACCAAACTCTCAGTGTCACTTGCCATTTCGCCACGCCCTCAAAAAAGTGCCGATAGTCACATCCTGGAGTACGTAAACCCATCCATCGTCAGCACGGCCTGCGGTCGCAACACAGCCGTGACGGGGTTGCGGGGTGTATTATCTTTAACTCTTGATGTGTCTGCAATACCTCTTGGAATTATTTTCAAGTTTTTCGTTGACTTCCACCCACGAGCTGCGTAGTGGTGGATCAAGAAGTGGACTTCTAAAAAACCACAG
>JAPLOC010000235.1 GCA_026692825.1 Planctomycetota bacterium
TAAAGACCGCCGGCGCCGCGACGTTGACGGCCTCGGGTGCCGTGACTCAAAGCGGAGGGATCGTCGCAACCACGCTGAGCGTGACCACCCGGAATGCGAACGGAGCGGCCATCACTCTCGACGGACCTGGCAACACCGCGACCAAAGTCGATTTCAATGTATTGAAGTCGGCGACCACGGACGCCGCCAACGCCGACGTCGCGTACACCGGCGACGCGGGTTTTGAGATCGTCAACGTGAAGACCGCCGGCACCGCCACATTCACGGCTCACGATTCCGTCACCGAGGTAAACGGTAATTCGATCGTAGCGGACAAATTACTCCTACTGGGCAGTGGTTCGTACGGACTCATTTCAACGGCGAATGATGTTGCCAGACTGGCGGCGAACTCATCGGGGTCGGTGACCTATCAAGACGCGAACTCTTTCACCGTTGACCGTGTTGGGACTGTCGACGGGATCGGAGCGACCGCGACAGGCGTCCGGTTACTGGCGAAAACGAATCTCACCGTCGCGAAAAACATTGCATCGGACTCCGGGCTGATCGAGTTGCTCGCCGATTCTGACGGCGACGGAGCAGGAACGCTCCAGCTCAACGCGAATGCCTCCGTGAGTTCCGGCTTGACTGTCCCTTCGGGATCGTCGGAAGCCGTGATCTTGAGTGGGGCGGTGTTTGATTTTGGAACGAATTCCGCCGCGCAGGCCACAGGAGTTGGCGGTGGGGTGGCGATCCGATCCTCTGACTCCACTAGGACGATCAATCTGGGAGCCGGGGGCGGGGCTGGCGACCTGGTTGTCGACGTTCCGATTTTCTCGCACATCTCAACGCTGACCAGCGGATTTATCGCGGTCGGGGATTCAACCCAAAGCGGCGACATCCGGATTTCCGGACCAACTTTTGGCACCACGGGCGAGATCCGTGTAGTGCAATCGACGTCCAAAAGCGGCCAGATCATTCTTGACGATGCCAATGCGGTGACCGCGCTCGACGGTGGTAACCGCAACATCGTTCTGACGGCGGGCACCAAGGGGGTCGCTTCGGTCCACGGGACGAACAATCTCGCTGAGATCGCCACCACTGGGGCCAAGGTCACCATCAACACGCGGGGGGGAATTGGTTCTTCATTGAATCCGCTGCAATTCGCTGACAATGGCAATTTGACGCAACAGAATGTCACGATTGGTGCCGCGGTCCGACCGACTTCGAACGTCTATCTGGGCGGCATTGGGGCGCTGACGTTGGGATCAATCCGACTTTCCAGCGCGAACCTGGACGTTAGCGCGAGTGGCGCTGTCGCCGAGGCGGCCGGTGCGAGGATTCTCGCCAACACGCTTTCAGTGACAACGCGGAACGACGTCGGGGCGAGTATCAATCTGGCGAATAGCGGAAACCAAGTGACGACTCTGGCTCTGAGCGCATTGAAATCCTCGAATTCGGCCCCCGCGAATGCCCAGGTGTCGTACGCAAGTTCAACCGGCGTCACGATCTCCGGTCTGAACACCGCCGGGACGGCCATTCTGGTTCTCGGAGGCGACATCGACCAAATTGGCGGGATCGTGGCGGGGACTTTGCAGGTAACGACACAGAACGACACTGGGGCCGCGATCAACCTCACTGGACCGGGCAACGTCGTGTCAAAAATCGATTTCAGCGCCCTCAAGTCCACGACCAGCGACACCGTCATGGCCGACATCGCATACACCGGCGACGCGGGCTTTGAGATTGTCAACGTGAAGACCGCTGGTACGGCCACACTGACAGCTCATGCAGACGTCACCCAAAGCGGTGGAATCGTCGCGGGCACGCTGCGTGTGACCACTCGAAAGGACACTGGGGCGGCGATCGCTCTCGACGGCCCGGGGAACGCCGCGACAAACGTCGATTTCAGCACATTGATGTCCACGACCAGCGACGCCGCCAAAGCCAACATCTCCTACACGGGCGACGCGGGCTTGAACATTGTCAATGTGAAGACCTCTGGAACGGCGACATTCTCGGCTCGAGGTGGCGTCACTCAGAGCGGTGGAATCGTCGCGGACACGTTGCGTGTGACCACTCGCAATGACAACGGAGCGGCGATCACCCTCAACAATACGGGAAACACAGCCACAAACGTCGATTTCGGCACGTTAAAGTTTGCGAACACCGACGCCGCCGCGGCCGCCATTACCTACACAGGCGACGCTGGTTTTAACATTGTCAATGTCAAGACCGCCGGCACAGCGACATTGACAGCCCGGGATGTCGTCACTCAGAGCGGCGGAGTCGTCGCCGGCACGCTGCGGGTGACGACCCGGAGTGCGAACGGCGCGGCGATCCAGCTCAAGGGGTCGGGGAACAATGCGGCGCGCGTCGATTTCAGCACGTTGAAATCCGACAACACCACAGCCGCGGCCGACGTCAATTATACCGGCGACGCGGGTTTTGATATCGTGAACATTCAGTCCTCGGGGATCGCGACGCTGACGGCGGGGGGGGCCGTGACACAGTCCACTGGCAGCATTCGCGCGAACGCCCTCAAAGTCACCACGACAAGCGATCCGGGGGCGGCGATCACACTCACTCGTTCCACCAACGACGTCCAAACATTGGATCTAAGGACTCTGAGCCACGACGGTTCGCAGATTCAAACCGCGGATGTGTCGTTCGTCGACACCTCCGGTTTTGCGATTGTCAATCTGAGTTCTGCGGGAACGGTCAGCCTCACCGCTGGTGGCGAAGTGACCCAGTCGTCGGCGATTCAGGTTCAGAACCTGCTGCTCAGCGGGACGGGCCCCTGGATCCTGGACAGTGGCAATGATGTCGGCGTCATCGCGGGATCCAATCTGGGAACGGTCACGCTGCGTGATATCAACAATCTCAAGGTCGGCACCGTCGCGGGAGTTTCGGGACTTTCCGCCAGCACGAACGGAGCTGTCGTTTCGCTCATTGTCGCCCAGACTTTGACGGTTTCAAACCCCCTGAAATCGACCGCTGGCGACGTCCGGTTGACTGTCAACAGACTCGATTTGCAAAGTGACGTTGTTGCTCAGGCGCGGATCACGATTCTGCCACAGGATCCCAATCTGCCAATCGATCTGGGAAATGCGACGGCCGGCAAATTCGGGATCACGCTCACCGACTTGGCGAGATTCTCTGCACAGGTCTTGCAGATCGGGAATACGGGGACCGCGTCGATCTCAGTGACCGAGTCTATCAAACTGGACAGCGTGAACACGTTGCAATTGGAGAGTGCGGCTGGTGTCAGTGAAACTGGTGTCGGCAAGGTCACCGTGGCCAATCTCGTGATCAACGCGGGGGGAGCCGTCGCGTTCGCGGCGGCCAATGACGTGGTTAGCCTGGCGGCAAATGTCGGCGGAGATCTGGTGTACCGCGACACTTCGGGCTTCGCCGTCGCGTCGGCGGGGATTGATGCCAACGGTCACAACGTGTCGCTGACCGCCGATCAAGGAGTGTCGCAGAGTGGAGCCATCCAGGGAGCGAATCTGAGGTTGAGCGGTGCCGGCCCCTGGGCGCTGAATACGCAACTGAACAAAGTGACCAGTCTGACGGCCGACGTACAGGGAAATCTGCTCTACCGGGATGCCGACGGATTTGTGGTGACTGGAATCGATGCGCACGGCCACGATGTTTCACTGACCGCCGCGCAGGAAGTAACTCAGAGCGGCGAAATCCGGGGGGGCAATCTGTCGTTGAATGGAGCCGGTCCTTGGAAACTGGATTCCCAACAGAACAACGTGCAGAACCTGGCCGCCTCCGTCCAGGGCGACCTGTTCTACCGGGACGCCGACGGCTTCAACGTGACCGGCATTTTTGCGGAAACCCACAATGTGTCGCTGACCGCCGGTGGGGGGGTGACCCAGAGCGGCGACATCCGGGTAAGAGACCTGACGTTGACGGGTACCGGGGCCGGTTCCTGGACTCTGAACAGACCGCAGAATCACGTGTCGACACTGTCGGCCGACGTTCA
>JAPLOC010000236.1 GCA_026692825.1 Planctomycetota bacterium
AGTCCGGGGAATCGCTTTGCCTTTCGCGTCGGTGAATCGAAACTCAAACAGGTGCGGTCCGAAGA
This sequence comes from Planctomycetota bacterium, assembly GCA_026692825.1. GTDB lineage: Bacteria > Planctomycetota > Planctomycetia > Planctomycetales > Planctomycetaceae > UBA10511. The sequence continues at coordinate 66 of JAPLOC010000236.1, forward strand.
ACGAGGTCGCCAGCTTCCCCTTGGCCCCCGCGTACGATTCGCCATACCGCACCCCCAACAGCGTGATCGGTTTCTCGCTGACATTTTTGAGTTCGACGGCGAACGTGACGTCGTCCCCTTTCGTGAATTGCTGAACGCTCTGGCTTGCATCTGGAGATTCATCGTCCGTCGACGGCGAGAGGGGGACCAGGCGGCAGGCCAGTCCGTCGACAGCTTCTCCCCACTCCTCTGCCTCTTCAACCGAACGATTCCCGTCGGTTTCGTCAGCGACCGCAGTGTTGATATGGGTTGACTGGAAGACCGCCAACGCCAGCAAACTGGCAGCCGTCGCGGCGACAATCCACCACGCCGACCGGTTGGCGTCGTGCGTGGGAAGCCCCACAAGCCGACGCACCCGTTTCAACAGCGGACGTCCCGCTGCGGTCAGCGCCAATTGAGAACCGACACCGCGCAGTTCTTCCATCGTCGCCAGGGCACGGGCATACTCCAGGCGATCACCACAGGCCGCGACCGCGATGTCGTCGCAGCAGACCTCCCGTTCCGCCCGGATCACCCGCGAGACCCACCAGACCGCGGGATGGTAGAACAACACGGTTTCAATCGCGGTCTGGACCAGATTGACCGCGTAGTCGTGACGGCGGATATGTGCGAGTTCGTGCGCCAGCAGCGATTCGAGTTGTCGGCGTGAAAGCCCGGTCAACGCGCTCACGGGGAGCAGCACCACAGGTCGCAACCAGCCAATCACCGTAGGGACTTCGACCAGAGTCGACTCCAGTAATCGGACCGGGCGCGACACGGCGACACGCGCCGCGAGTTCTGCCAGTCGCTTCTGCCATTCCGACTCGACGGCCCGCGTTCCGCGATGTCGCAACCGCCGCATTGCGAACCAGGCGGCACACAACCGCGTGGACAACAGCGCGACGCCGATCAGCCAGACCGCGACGATCCACGGCAGCAGCGAGCGGAGGAATGGAATGTTGTCTGCGATGAGTGAAGTCGTTGTGGCCGATTTGTCGAGTTTGTGGTTCGGAACCGGTGAGAGAACCTCGTCGGGCGTTGCAGGCACCGGGAAATCCGTCGCGGCAATCCCCGACTCTCGACTCGCAGGCACAGGGAATTCCGCAGCAACCGCGATCGGTTCCCCAATTCCTGTCGCAACGTCACGAGTGGTCGTTGCGGCGAGCGGACGCGTTATCTCTGTTCGGACAATCGTCACCGCGAGGCTGGCGGCCATCAGCAGGAGTGCCGTGCAACCAGCGAGATAGCGCGAGTTGGGGGAATCGGTGCGAAGGCAGTACAGCGCGGCAGCCAGAAGGCAGGCGATCGCCAGCCCCTGCCACAGGAAATGGACCAGTGACCAGCCGACCGATTCTGTCAGCGGGTGTGCGAGCAGCGTGGCGAGAGGGCGCAGAAGATCGGCGGTCATATTCCACCCGGGGTGTCGAGTTGATCGAGAAGGCGACGGATCTCGGCGAGTTCTTCACGACTGGCTCGAGTCGAGGAAAGCGCCTGCATGACGAGTTTTTGTGCGGAACCGCCGAAGGCTTTGTCGAGCAGGTCAGCGACCAGATGTTTCTGGGTGACTTCGGCGGGAACGCTGGGAGAATAGACGTGACTCTTGGCCGATTCGTTCCGCACAACCAGTCCTTTTTCGGACATGATCTGCAGTAGCTTCAGCGCGGTTGTATAACCGGTCCCGCGCTCGGCGGCGAGCGCTTCGGTCACCTCGCGCACGGTGCTGGGACCACGGTCCCATAACACCCGCAAAATGGCGAGTTCGGCTTCGGTCGGTTTGAGTGGCTCGGAGGGAGGCATACAGAGCGCAGTACGGACTGATCGGAAACGCAACAGCAGGCGACAGTCTACGACACTCTTCGTAGACTGTCAACGAACTGTTTCGTAGATTTTTGGTATCAGCTTCAGTGCGGAGCGAAAACCAAAGAGGTGAAGGGGCCGCCGACTCGACAAGGCGACGCGAAAATGCGACTCAATCCGCCACGATCCCCGCTCGCGCGTTTCTGAGAAGCCGCTTGCGTTCGTTTCGCGACGCCCGTTTCCATTCAGGTGTCTGCCGGAGTTCTTCCTCGGTTCTTCGAATCGGTGGCGAGCCATCGACCGCCGGTTGCGGAGCGGTCGACTCCAATACCGGAGACGATCGCGATCCTTGTTCCCGCCGCGATTTGACCTCCGACCAGGTGGCTGGCTCGCGCTGCGGATTCTGCTGGGGGGTCGATTTGCGTTTTGGAATCGCGGTAGGATTTCGCCGCGGTGGTTGATGCGACGCGGGCGGGGCGGGACATGGCGTACTTTCTGTCGTCGCTACCGGGGGAGTGGCGAACAACGTGGGCACGAAAGCCATTGCCGGCAATTCAGACGCCGATGGGACAACGGCGGCGGATTTTGGAATCGAAGGCACACAACGGGGATCCTGCCAGTCGGCGATCTCCCACTGGATCCCATTTTCGGCCACAGAGAATGCCACCGAGGGGGGACGCTGGCAGAGTTTATGACAAATGAGGTCGAAGCGATCGGGATGTGTGGGGTTCTGATCAATATGCCAGAGCGCACCGGCCGACTCGACCAACATGGAGCTGCCGAACGCTTTTGCCAGTGTGACTTTTCCGCCCGACAATCGCGCGGGCAGAACCGTGAGCGGTGTCGCCAACAAGATCGCCATGTGGAGTTCGAACGCCAGTCGGTTGAGTTGATCGAGCAGCGTGCGCAACTCCGACTCGCGCCATTTCGCAACCTGCCGGGGCAAGGCTTCGATCACCAAAAGCGCGACCGGTTCGTGTTCCGGGGGACGAGGAATGCTCCCGAAAGCGGGGGGCAGGTTCCCTGCGATCAGCCACTGGCGCAACATCGGAAAATCGGCCGGCAGGTTGAACGGTCGCTCCCACGGACCCCCATCCGGGCCGGCGGATTCAACGACGCCATTGGTCAGGTGCAACTGGTCGAGCCGACCGCCGGCCAGCGCGACCAGCCGACCGAAATCGCGCCGCGGATCGCGTCCAGCAGTCACGACGGCGACCTTCTGCTGGAATTGCTCGTGATACAGGCCCGTCGGCGGGCCAAGGCCAGGAAACGTGGTGCCGGCAGTGACTCGGGCAACCAAGTCGGCGACCAGCCCCGAGAAATCACTCCCCGAGGGGGTTCCCAACACAGTGACTCTTCCCCGGGGAAGCCACCGTTGCCAGATCCAGTCGGGATCCAGCAGCGACTCTTCGTCAACGCTCCAGTCCCGGATCTGGATCTGTTCAACCGTTTCCCGTGTCGACTCGGAAGCCGGCGGGCGTCGTTTCCCCCGACCGGTTCCCCCCGGGTCAGATGTTTGAATCACCCGTGAATTCATAGGACACCGCGTTCGAATCCCCTTGGAACTGCGCTTGGGAAGTACTCATGCGTTTCAGTATACGGACGTATTTTTAGGATTCAAGTGTAAAGTGGACGTTTTTTCGTTTTTTGTGGATTGGGGCGGGATTTGGCGATTCGAGACGGCGAAGAGGCAAAGCCCGGCGGTAGCGGTTCATGTCGCGACGACGCTCCTGTCGCGTCGCGCCCGATTCTGCGTGGCCTTATCGTCCCGGTTTCGGAACGCGCTTGCCGCGTCCCTTCCCTTTCCCCCGCGGCTGCTGGCCGCTCTCGGCTTTGGCCGCCTGTTCGGTCGGAGAGAGCTGCTGGCCCGCATTTTGCTTCGCCCGCAGAATCTGGTCGCGCAACTGGGCCGCCAACTCGAAGTCGAGGTTGCGGGCCGCCTCGTGCATCTGCGATTCCAGTTCCGCCAGCACGTCGAGCGTCAGTGCCGACTCTTCGTCACCGATCCCCGCAGCCTTCTGGGCCACCCGCCGCGCCTGCACCTCTTCTTCAATCCCTTTGCGAATCGCTTTGCGAATGGTTTCGGGAGTGATTCCATGTTCGGCGTTGTAGGCGAGCTGCAACTCCCGACGGCGCGCGGTTTCGTCGATCGCCGTCCGCATGCTGTCGGTGATCTGGTCGGCGTACAGGTAGACCTCGGCGTTCACATTCCGTGCCGACCGGCCAATGGTCTGAATCAGACTCGTCGCGCTCCGCAGAAAACCCTCTTTGTCGGCGTCCAGAATCGCCACCAGCGAAACCTCCGGCAGATCCAGCCCTTCCCGCAGCAGATTCACCCCCACCACACAGTCGAAATCGGCACCCCGCAACTTTCGCAACACTTCCACCCGTTCGAACGCGTCGAGCACCCGTTCGTTCGCCGCCGTCCGCTGTCGAATCTGCTCGATCAGGTGTTGCACCTGTCCCCGGGCCGGGACCACATGAATCAGCGGGTCGACCAGTCCCGTGGGGCGAATCAACTGCTCGACAATCTCGCCTCCCGACTGCTCCAGCTCCCAGTCGGCGGGGGTCGCGGAAACGAAAATTGTCTGCAACTCCTTCGCGCGAAATTCTTCGAATCGCAGTGGTCGATTGTCGAGCGCGCACGGCAACCGAAAGCCGTGGTCGACCAGTGTGGTCTTGCGGGATTTGTCTCCCGCGAACATCGCCCGCACCTGCGGCACCGTGACGTGCGATTCGTCGACGATCACCAGCGCGTCTTTTGGAAAGAAATCAAACAGCGTGTAAGGAGGCTCGCCCACCTTGCGTCCGGCGAGCGGCCGGCTGTAGTTTTCGATCCCGGGACAAAAGCCCGCTTCCTGCATCATCTCGATGTCGTAGCGTGTGCGGGCCGCCAGCCGTTGTGCCTCCAGCAGCTTCCCTTCGCGCCGAAAAAATGCCAGCCGCTCTTCGAGTTCCTCGCGGATCTCTTCCAGCGCCATGTTGATGCGATCTTGCGGCAAAACGAAGTGTTTCGCAGGGTAGATGTAGATCTCGTTCAGCTTGCGGGCTTCGGCACCGGTCACCGGGTTGATCTCAGACAGAGATTCAATCTGGTCGCCCCAGAGCTCAAGTCGATAGGCGAACTCTTCGTAGGCGGGCCAGCATTCCACCACATCGCCCCGCACCCGGAATTTGCCCCGGGCGAATTCGTAGTCGTTGCGGTCGTACTGAATGTCAATCAGCCGGCGGAGCAGGTCGTCGCGATCGATCGATTCCCCCACACGCAGGGGAATCATCATTTCGAGGTAATCTTTGGGCGAACCCAGGCCGTAGATGCAGCTCACGGTCGCGACGACGATCACATCGCGCCGGCTGACGAGCGCGCTGGTGGCGGCGAGGCGCAGGCGGTCGATTTCTTCGTTGATCGACGCGTCTTTTTCGATGTAGATGTCGCGCTGTGGGATGTACGCTTCGGGTTGATAGTAGTCGTAATAGCTGACGAAATACGCGACCGCGTTGTTGGGGAAGAAATCGCGGAATTCGCCGTAGAGCTGGGCGGCGAGGGTCTTGTTGTGCGACAACACCAGCGTCGGACGCTGCGCCTCGGCGATGACATTCGCCATCGTGAACGTCTTCCCTGATCCCGTGACCCCCAGCAGAACCTGATCACGCCGATTCTCCTTCAGGCCCCGGAACAGGGCGGCGATCGCCTTGGGCTGGTCGCCAGCGGGCTGGAATTCGCTATGGAGTTGAAAAGGGGGCACGTGAAGCGGAGGTCCAGAAAGGCAGCGCGGGGACGGGAGCCGGCGCAGTCGACAATTCGCGCTGGATCCAGTCGGGGGGCATGTGCGAATTGTAGACAGCCGACGATTCCAAACGTAGCTTCACGGTTCAGAGGAATGACGTCGGTGGATCAAAACCCAAGCAACCACAGGAAAGGAAGTTTGAAGTGTCGGCGAGCGTGCAGGGAAACGACGTCCGGAAGATCCTGGCGCAGTTCGACGCGCCGGCGTTCGTTCGCCGGGCGCGCGCGGTGGAAGTGGCCGACGAGTTGCTGCACTCGATTTTGACACGCCAGCGCGACGAATGGCTGTTGATGCCGAAAACTCGACTCGCGCAGTTGGTCGCTTGTCTGGGGCATCTGAAGCGGCTGACTGACCTGGGGTTTCCCACATCACGAATCGCGCAGCTTGAACAACTGGTCGCTGTCTGGCGTCCACAAACCAGAACGCGCGTGCCAATCGTCGCGCAGACCACCGACGCGATCCCCACAGTTCGGCAGCTCGCCGACTCGTTTCTGCGGTTCAACCGCCGCTGGTGGCCATTTGTCGAACAACTGGATCTGGCGGAAATCAACCAGATTCGCGACGGATACAATCGCTACTACGTCATTGAAAAGGAATGCTCGACCGGGTCAGCCGTGCTGGCACGCCGCGACTTTCATGTCTTGCCGATGTGGACTGCCGCGAAGTTGCTCGAAGCGTACCCGCTGCTGCCGGATGTTTCGCACTGAATGCAGAACTTCTTGACGGCATCACTCGAAATTTTGGTGGTAAACCGCCACAACGCGGGATGATGTCACGCCGGATGTGGTTCAGGTGAGTCTGCCACCTTTCGTGTGAGCTACGGGTTGTACTCTGTCACCAAATCGAGCGGATAAATCGGACGTGGCACCCGTTTCCAGTCGAACGCCGTCAGGTCGGATTGCGTTGTGCCGGGGGAATCGACGCGAATCAATCCCTTTCGCCAGCGACTGAAGAACTGAAAGTTGCTGGCAGTTTTCAGCACGACGATTTTCGCGTCGTTGATGTCCAGTCCCAGATGCATGTAGAGCGACGGGTGATTGATCGCGAACGTGCGCGAGTCGAGCGCGACCAGCCGAATCGCCCCGATCTCCAGCAGTGCCGCCCGCCCCAGATCACATGGCCCGCGGTCCGGCAGTTCCAGTGTGACTCCGTTCGAGATTCCCGCCACCCGCGCGTCGACGGGGACCGGCTGACTGAAGACGTGGTCGACGCTGCCTCCCAGGCTCACCTGAATTCGCGCGCCGACGCCCGCGGCGTGCGCCGCCGCGACCGCCGCCACATCGACCATCGGCACCAATGTCCGGCACGGGACGTTCTGTCGCAGCAACTCGCGCAAAATGCAGGTGCTGTCGCCGGGTGAGCCGCCATAGACCGAGTCCCCGGTGTCCGACAGGATGATCAACCCACTCTCGGCGGCGACCGCCTGGCGGACCGCGTCGGCGACCGGCGTGCGGGCCGACTCCCAGAATTTCTCCCGCAGACTCCATGCCTTGGCGGCACTCTCTTTGGCCAGCTCTTCTGCCAGTTTCGGGTCTCCATCCGTATGCACCACCACGGCCCAGCCCCCTTCCTGCACATCGAGCCAGGGCTGCATTGGGTAGGGAGAGACGTCGATCACACCCGGTCGGCGTTCCATCTCCCGCGCCAGATCGAACCACTCCTTCATCGGTCCCTGCGACGTCAGAAACTGGTCCTGCGGTGTGATCAGCGGGATCTTTCTCCACGCCATGGTCGGCCGGCACCTGCCTGCCAGGAGATCGAACATCACCCGCGCGGTCTTGCGGCCGGTCTCCACCGGATCGTGCGGCTGCGTCTCGTGCCCGATCAGATTTGTGGCGTGCTGAACCATTCGCCGGGTGATGTTCGCGTGGTGATCGAGCGTCACAATCACCGGCAGATCGGGACCGACCACACCGCGCACCACGCTCAGAAGTTCCCCTTCGACGTCGTCTTCCGACTCGGCGGCAGCCGCTCCGTGCAGGGCGAGAAACACAGCATCGAGCGGCAACATCCGTTTCAGATCGGAAACGAGTCGATCACGAAAGAACTCCAACGTCGCGGCGGTCAGCGCTCCTCCCGCGCCGGCCCACGCGCGAAGGATCGGCAACAAGGTGGGAGGGGTCGGCTGTTGCGAGGCGACCTCCAGCATGCCTCCCAACGGACCCACCCCCCGCATTCGTTGGAGAATTTCGTCACCAAAGAACAACCCGAATCCCTCGAAGTCACGGAGGTCGGTCGTCAGTGGACTGAAGGAGTCGGTTTCCTGTCCGACTTCGGCGATCGCGATGCGCATGGTGAACTGTCTGACGAGGCGGGGGAATTCGAGTCGGCCACGAATCGGAAATCAACGGGCTGACAGTGTCGGCTCAATCGGCACATCACAAAACGTAAGGGCCGCGATTCCGTTCTGTCCATACAACAGGTTGCCCGGGTTCCAGGCGGCGCTGTCGAGATACGTCACGCGGCTCGCTCGGGAGGGCTGCTTCAGTTTCAAATGGAGTCTGGAACCGTCGGTCGTTCCGCCGGTGACCTGGTTGCGTTCTCCATCGAGTAGAAACTCGCTGGTCAATTGCGGCGACCAGCCAACCGGTTGATCAAACTCGAGGACCAGTTCATCGCGCGTGTCGTTCGCGAACCCGGCCCGCAGCAGATTCGGCGCGGTCACCGGCTGCTTGCTGACAACTCCATAAAGATCGCGCTCGACGAGCGGTGCGATCAGCCGGGCGAACTCGGCGTACCCTTCCACGGGAAAGTGGCAACCTCCGGGCGGCTTGATTCCCAGTGTCGACATGACGCTGAGGCGGGAAAAGCTGAGGGGCAGATTGCGCTGCACTTCGCGCAAGTGATTATCTGAACCGTTGACTCCCATCGAACACGCTTTCGGCCAGATCTGAAAGACGTAGTAGTGCTGAATGTTGGGGTAATCGGTCTTCCAGCCGGCCGCCATGTCGATGAAGTACTGCCGATAGGTTTCCCAGCCAAACCCGCCAGTCGGACCATCGGCCCCCTGATCGTTCTCTCCCTGATGCCACAACACTCCCCGGATGCCATGCGTTAATTTCGCTTCGCGAACGCGCCACAGCAGCCGGCCGTAGATTGTGGTGCCATCGGTCGGATCGTCTGTATTTCGCTGGTGCTGGTCGATGCGTGAGCCTCCCACCGCGCCGTTGAGAATGCAGATTGGCATTTCCTGGCTTTTCACGAGGCGCTGGGCCAATTCCATGCCCCAGTATCCAATCTGCAGCTTGCCCCCGTTTCGGTCGCGCACCACCGCGTTCCCCCAACGGCGGAGTCTGGCCCCTTGAGTGTCCCCCGCCATGGATCCGAAGCTGCGAATCCAGTCGCTGGTGATGGAGGGGTCTTCCGGTCCCACGTCGGTCGCGTCGGCGTTCGACTGGCCATCAATCAGATACGCATCGCCACAGACCAGGTTGGTCGCCGTATGGAGTATCGTCTCGCGGCCGCCCGACTTTGTGCCGAACTCGGTTCGGTACTTCACCAGCCCAGGTTCCAGTCGCACGGCGAGTTCGTACGCCTTGTCCGCCTGCACCGCATCACGTTGTGACTTGTAGATTTGGTCGTTGGCGTATACCCGCACAAAGACCGAATCGGCCGGTTCGTCGAGTGTTCCCTTGTAGATCAGGACTCCCGTGTTGGAAGCATCACGCGGGAAGAATTGGTTTTCTTCCGGACGTTCGTCGGCCGACACGACTCGCGAAACCCAGGGATCGGTCTTTGGCTCCGTAACGTCGATTGTTACCGATCGCACGACCTTTTCACCCCCATTGTCGATCGCGACCGTGACTTTGCAGGGGCCACTTTGTTGCGCGCGACTCAGACGCAGACGATCCGCCGCCACCTGCCGAATGACCGCGAGATTCTCGACGTTCCAGGAGTATCGCAGTTCGGTGGAACCGGCGGCCGTGCGCTGCTTCCGGTTTAGAATTTCCGGAACGACTTCGATCGGAGTGCGGCCATCCCACGTGGCGGGGGCCACGAGTTTGTATTCCGGGTCGGGAATCGCCTCACGGACACGGATGTTGACATCCTGCACCGTCACACCGCCGCCGTGGATCGCCTTCATCCGCAGTGTCCAGTGTTCATCCCCCGTCACGCGCCCCGCCTCGATCGTGTAAGAGAATCGATCGACGGCGACAACCGCTTCGTTCTTCCCCTTTTTCAGAATCCAATAGACCTTCTGCGCGCCGTCGGCACCCGCGGTGATGGTCGCGGTCGCCCCTTCTTGAAGATCGAGGTGAGTTTCCGCGACAGTGAAGGCGAACTCCCCCTGTACGACGGGACCGACCAGCGTTTGCAGCGGCTTCTGATTTTCGAATTCCAGCTTGATCCAGTCGGCTGAGCGCGCCACGCGGGAAATGCGCACCTCGTCCAGATCGCCTACGAAATCGTAGTTGTGGTACCAGCCCCCCAGCCAGCACCGGGCGGGGCTCTTAATCGCCAGCGTGGGGGTCGCTTCGCCATCGAGCTGGCCATTGATGTAGATCTTCCCCACACCGTCCGCGTAGGTGTGCGCGACATGAATCCATTCCCCCAACGGCAGTCGACTATTCCCTTTGACGTCGGAAAAATCGCTGTCGATGTGGACGTGGGGGGGACTGCGAAACTGCATGCGGACCTTGCTCCCACGCCCGCCCCCTTCGTTCCCCCAGCCCAGGATGGTCGAATTGGGTCGCTCGCAACGGAACCACGCTTCGGAACTGTGCGCACTCCCCCCCGAGGGGTAATCGGGGATCATCTCGCCGCCAAAAATCCCCTTCTGACCAGGAAATCGCCGGGCCGGCCCGACCACTCCCTGTGCCGGCGTCGTTCCCGTATCCACACTGGTCAGAGTGCCCACTTCGTCTTTGGCTTCCGCGTTCAAGTGCCAGACGCTGGCGTATCCATTCGATTCGTTGAAGACGGCGGCTCCGTCGGACTCACTCTTCGCGTCGCCATTCCCCCAGTGAATGCCAAAGCTCTGTCGCGTATTCCCTTCAATGCGGGGAATTCGCACCCAGACGCCGGCGACACCCAAATCGGGATCCCAATGGTCGATCTGATACGGGAGCGGTTCGCCCGCCTCGGTGGAAAACCGCAGATCGGCTCCATCGGCGGCACATTGGGAGAAGTCAAACGAGTCCCGGTGCAGCCGAACGAGCAGTGGGAATCCTTCGACAACCGCCCCCTGAGGCAGACCGGCCCCGTCGGCCGTTGTCAGGATGTGAAGCGTTCCCGACTGCATCCACTGGGAATAGCGATTGACCTGCCGCGCACCGTCTTCCGCGGAACACAGGGGGCTTGTGGCGAGCAGGATCGCCAGACCACACCAGAATCGAATGCGAACCGCGCAAGCCAAACGGACGATGTACGACATGGAAAATGACGGGACTGAGGTCTCGGGACGGACGACGAATGCAACCGTCGCCGACGGGGGGAACCGACTCAATGCGTCATCTTAATCGGCGATCTCGCGATTTGTCGACGAGATCGCTATGGCACAAGTGGTGGGACCAGCCGGCTTACGCCGGCCGCTCGCCGCGCTACGACCCCGCCGGGTACCCAAACAGCGTGTGATTGCCCATCTTCGCCTTGCATTTCGGGCACTTCGACTTCGCGACGCTGTCGGGATTTTTTCCGCCGACCTTTTCCTTCTTCCGGCTGTCTTCACTCACAATCAGGCCGCACTTCTCGCACTGGTGTCCCAGGACCTGCAGCTTGCGTGTCGTATCGGCCTTGTAGTACGGAAGCCTGGCCGGGGGAACGGTCTG